>CAZHGG010000487.1:0-5412 GCA_964531755.1 uncultured Polyangiaceae bacterium | reverse complement strand
TGAGCACCGCCGGCCCCTCCTTGAGCACGGCCGACTCGAGGCGCTGCGCCCGCCGCGCGCGCCGCGCCCGCGCGGCCGCGGCGAGCGCCCGCCCGAGCGCGATGACGAGGCCGACGGCCGGCGCGAGCCCCAGGAGCGCCACGAGCGCGAGGCTCGCCCCGTACCCAAAGTGCCCGGGCGGCACCAGCAGCTCAGCGGGCAGCGCCGTCGTGGGGTTCACTCGCCCACGAACGCCGCGGCGGACGGCTCTGTTCCCGGGACCCGCGCGCGCGCGCGGGAGTCAGTTGGCCGAGGGGGCGACGGACTCGCCGCCCTTGCTGAGGTCCTCGGGGCGGTAACCCTCGTTCCGGTACGCATAATACTGGTAATAGTGGCTCGACGCCTTCCGGTAGTCGACCGCGTTCAGCACGCACCCGATGACGTTGGCGTCAACGTCGGTCAGCGCGCGCAAGCCGTGCTGGCTGATGGACACGGCGGTGCGGAAGGCGCGCACGACGAAGATCGTGCCATCGACGAGCTTCGCGATGATCGCGGAGTCGGTGACCGCGGCCAGCGGCGGGCTGTCGATCACGATGCGATCGAAGCGCCCCGAGAGCTCGGCGAGGAGGTTCTTGAAGCGCTCCGAGTGGAGCATGTCGGCGGGGTTCGGGGGGATGGGCCCGGCCGGGATGGTGAAGAGGTTGGGCACTACGCTCGGCAGCGCGATCTCGTCGATCGTCGCCTCCCCCACGAGGGCGTTCGTCAGGCCCGCGTCGCCCGCTCGGTCGAAGATACGGTGAAGGCGGGGGCGCCGGAGATCGCAGTCGATGATGCACACGCGCTGGCCGCCCTGGGCGAGCGCGATCGCGATGCTGCACGCCACCGTGGTCTTCCCCTCGGCCGGGACGGCGCTCGTCACCAGCACGACCCGGTACGGGTTGTCGGGGTTCATGAAGAGCAGGTTCGTTCGGAGGGCGCGCGCCGCCTCCGCGACACCGGAGAGCGGCTCGTGGTGGACCGTGAGCTCCGGCGGGCGCTCGTCGGCGGCGCGGCGGAGCCGGCGCCCCTCCTTTCCGCCCGCGTCGCGCGTGGGGAGCAGGCCCAGGAACGTCGCGTGGAGCTCGTTCTCGACGTCGTCGGCGCCCTTGACCGAGTTGTCGAGGCGCTCCCGCACGAGCGCGAACGCGACCGCGAGCATGAGCCCCACGAGCGCGCCCACGGCGACGTTCACCGGGACGTTGGGCCGGAGCGGGAGGAGGGGCTCCTGCGCCGGGTCCACCATGCGCACGTTGTTGACGTTCATCATGCGCACGAGGTCGGCCTGCTTCATCTGCTCGAGGAGCAGCGTGTAGACCTTCTCGTTCTCCGAGCGCGTGCGGTCGAGGCGCCGATACTCGAGCTCCTTCAGGTTGAGCTCGACAGCCTTCTTGCGGCTGCCCTCGTAGAGCGCGGACTCGCCGCCCTCCTGTCGCTGGACGACGGCCAGGTCGCGCTCGATGGCGCCCTGGATGTTCCGCACCTCTTCGAGGAGGTCCTTGCGCGCGGCGGAGATCTTCTCGTCGGCCTTCTTCACGGCCGGGTGGTTCTCGCCCTTGCCCTCGGCGACGAGCTCGCGGCGCTCGCGCGTGGCGAGCTGGAACGCCCCGCGCAGCTGGGTGAGGTAGCTGTTGGTGAGAAACTCGGAGGCGGGGACGCGATCGGGGTTGTCCGCGTCGACCTTGCGCAGCTCGGCGACGCGCGCCGCGAGCTCCTGTCGACGCGTGCGCGTGCGCGTGAGCGATTGCTGGTAATCCGCCATTTCCATGCGGATCATCTTGCTGACCTCCTCGAGCGTCGAGCTGGGCAGCTGATTGCGGCTCTTGAACTCGTGGAGCTGGTTCTCGTTGGCCTCGAGCTCGACCTTGAAGTGGTCGAGCTGGCCGCCGAGCCACACGACGGCCTCGGCCGTGGCCACCGACGACTTCTCTAGGTTCTGCCGGATGTACGCGCGGGCGACGGCCTCGGAGAGCTTGCGCGCCATGCGCGGGCTCGAGTCTTGGACTCGCAGCGCCACCATGTGGCTGCCGAGGAGCGGATCCACCTTGACCCGGGGCCGCAGCAGGAGCACCGCTTCTTCGGTGGTGACCGGCTTGGTAGGCGGCGCCTTCAGGAACTCCGCGTCGGTCGTGAGGTTGAGGTCGCGGACCACCATGGCGAGGACCTTGTCGCTCGACATGATGAGGTTCTGCGTATTGTAGTACTCGGCCGTGTCTACGAGCAGGTTGCTCTGGAGGCCGGTCGATTTCTCGGACGCAAGCGGGCGCACGGCCTGAGGGTCGAACTCGATGGTCGTGATGGCCTCGTAGACCGGCGACATCGCCTTCGACGCCGCCATCGCCACGCCCGCGCCCAGCAGCGCGGCCGCGATGAGGATGGGCCACGCCTTCAGCACCGCGCGAAGCAAGCGCGCCGCGGCCTGGCCGTCAGCCCTGCGCTCGCGCCCGGAGGTCTCCTGCTCGTCCTGTTCCATCTCGAGTCGCCCCTAATAGGCCGAACCCGGCCTGAGCGCCAGTTGTGATGCGGGGCGACCCCAGGACATTCGCGTGTCCCGCCCACAGAGGCGCACATGCGGCGCCTCGCGCCCCGCCGGAATCGAATGGAGCCAGCCGACCCGTTGCGCTACGAGAGGGAGAAGGTGGACGAAGGGACGCAGGAGGACAGGCGGGTCACGTACTCGGCGAGAGCTGCGTTCGTGCTCGGGCTCGTCACCTGCGGGCTCGCGCTCGGCTCGATCCACACCCAGGCGCTCGCGGTCGCGACCGCCCTCATCGCCCTCGCGTTCGGGCTGTCCTACCTGCCCCGCGCGCCGCCGCTGCGCCCGAGGGCGAGCGCTTCCCTGCTCGTGCTGCTGGCGGCGGGCCTCGTGGCCTACACGGCCGTCACCACCGTCCCGCTGCCTGCATCGTTGGTCAAGCTCCTCGCGCCCGCGAACGCGGACGTGTGGGAGCGCGCGCTCCGGGGCTTCGGCCAGCCGGGCCCCGAGACCGTATCGCTCAGCTTGGACCCTCAGGCGACCCGCGTGGAGGTGCTCCGAGGCCTGACCTACCTGCTCACGTTCGCCACCGCGCTGCGCTTCAGCACCCGCCGCGGGGGCGTCGCGTTCCTCGAGCGGGTGGTCGTCGGGTGCGCCCTCTTCATGGCGGCGGCCTCGATCCTCCACCCCGTCCTCGGCGCCGAGCGGGTGCTCGGGGTCTACCGGCCCGAGTACGACTACGGCAAGCACCTCGCCCCGATCCTCAACGGCAACCACCTCTCGGCCTACCTGAACCTCGGCCTCGCGACCGGGCTCGGCGTCTTGGCGATGACCCGCTCGGCGCAGGAGCGCGTCCTGCTCGCGGGGTGCTGCCTGTTCCTGCTGGGAATGGAGCTCTACGTCGCCTCGCGCGGCGGCGTCGCCACCAGCGTCCTCACGGCCGTGGTGGTCGGGCTCCTCGCGTTTCGCGCGCGACGCGGGCGCGCGGCGACGGCCTCCGCCGGTCCGGTGGTGCTGGCGCTCGCGGCGTGCGTTGGCGTGGGCCTCCTCATCCTCGCGGGGAGCGAGGAGGCGCGGGTCGAGCACGTCAGCAAGGACACGGCGAAGCTCGACCCCATCCACCAGTCGCGCGCGATGATCCGGCCGCACGGCGCCTTCGGCGTGGGCCGCGGCGCGTTCGAGTCGACCTTCCCCGCATACCGCACGAGCGGCGGGTTCATCACGATGACGCACCCCGAGAACGTCCTCGCCCAGGTGGTCGTCGAGTGGGGGCTCCCGTGCGCGGCGATCTTCTTCGGCGTGCTGGTCATGGCGTTCCGCCCGCGGTGGGTGCTCGCCAACGCGAAGGTCTCGATCGGCGCGTACGCGGCGCTCGTCGGCTTGGCCGTCCACAACCTCGTCGACTTCTCCAGCGAGCTGCCCGGCGTCATGGTGCTCGCCGCCACGTGCGCGGCCATCGTGACGGGGCGTGAGGCCGAAGGCGGGGCGATCCCGCGGTGGGCGCGGCACCCGCGCGTCGCCGCTGGCGCCGCGCTCGTAGCGACCGGGCTCGCGGCCTTCGCGGCGCTCCGGGGCGCGCCGGGCGAGCTCTACCCGGACCGGGACGTGATTGGGAGGCTCGCGACCGACCGAGACACTCCGCGCGCGCGGTTCGACGCCGCCCTGCGCGGCGCGCTGCTTCGGCACCCCGCCGAGCCGTACTTCTCGTACGCCGCCGCGGTCCGTGGGCAGGCGCTCCGCGACGGTCCCGTGCTGCCGTGGGCCGGCCACGCGCTGGAGCGCAGCCCCATCTACGGCCCCGTGCACCTCGTGCTCGCGCGCCTCTTCGCGCGGTCCGTGCCGTCGCAGGCGCGCGTCGAGTACCGCCTCGCGCTGGAGCAAGAGGGCGCAGGGGCGTTCTGGGGCGCCGAGGTCTCGCGGCTCGTCGGCGACTACGACGAGGCGCTCGAGCTGCTCCCGCGCGGGCCGTACCGCCGCGAGGCCCTGGAGGCGCTCGCGGCCGGGGTCGAACAGCGGCTGCCGGCGACCCGGACCGCCCTCGACGACGACGCGCTCGCCCTCGAGCCGACAGCCCACGGCCCGCTCCAGCGACGGGCGCGCGACGCGCTGCTCGACGCCCGTGAAGGCGCGGTGTGGTGCAAGGGCCGAGAGTGCATCCAGCAGGGAGGGGCCTTCGCGAAGCGCCTCGTGGAGGCGGCGCCCACCGAGTGCGAGGGGTACGCTCTGGGCGCCGAGCTGCGGGCGGCAGGCGGCGATCCTCAGGGCGCGGTGCGCGAGCTCGAGGCGGCCGCGGACCGCGTCACCGACCGCAGCGCGTGCCTCGTGCGCCTGGTCGAGCTCATGGAGTCGACGGGCCTCACGGCGCAGGTCGACGACGCCATCGCGCGCGTCGCGAACGCTGGCTGTGGGACGCCGAAGGAGTGCGCCGACAACTTCGCGTTCACCGGCGCCCTCTACTTGGGGCGGGGCAGCCCGCGGCGCGCGATCGCCTACTACCGCAAGGCGGTCGACGCGGCCCCCGACCGCGACGACTTCCTGCTCGAGTACGCCCGCCTCACGTCGAGCCTCGACCTCCACGCGGAGACGCTTCACGCCTTCACGCTCCTGCGTGAGCGCCACCCCGACGTACCGGAGTACGCGGAGCGCGCCGAGGCGGCCCGCGCCGCGATCTCGAAGAGCCGGTTCGCGCCGAACGTGGAGCTCCCAGAGCCCGCGCCCTAGCCGCTGGCTACAGCCCGGTCTGCGCGAGCTGCTCGAGCGCCGCGTTCAGCGCGGCGCGCGTGCGTGGGCCCGAGACGCCGTCCGCGGTGAGGCCCGCGAGCTCCTGGAACGCCTTGATGGCGGCCTGGGTCTTGGGCCCCATGATGCCGTCGACCTCGCCCGCGTCGACGTCGAGGAGGACGAGCGCGGTCTGGAGGCCC
>CAZHGG010000486.1:0-5413 GCA_964531755.1 uncultured Polyangiaceae bacterium | reverse complement strand
GGCGGGCCCCCCGGACGCCGGCCCGCCCGTGGTGCGGTACATCGGCCGCTTCGACACCGCGCCCGCCGCGGGGCCTCGCGGCGCGTACGCCGCCTCGCGCGCGCAGCTCCGGTTCGACGGCACCGAGGTGTCCGCCACGCTCGAGCAGACGAACGGCTTCGGCGGCGGCCCGAGCTACTTCGACGTCTACGTCGACGGCGCCATGGAGGCCGCGCCGCTCGTCGTCACGTCGGGCGTGTCGACCCAGACCGTGGTCGCGGGGCTTCCCGCGGGGCCGCACACCCTCGAGCTCGTCAAGCGCACGGAGGGCAACTACGGCGCCGTGCAGTTCCGCGGCTTCACGTTCCCGGGCGGCGGGCGCCTCTTGCCGCCGCCGCCGGCCCGCACGCGCAAGCTCGAGGTGATGGGCAACTCGGTCATCAACGGGTATGGCATCCTCGGCGCGGGCCCGGTGTGCACCCCCAACGCGACGAACCAGAACACCGAGCTCTCGGCGCCGCCCCTCACCGCCGCCGCGGTGAACGCCGATCTCGTGTTCTTGGGTGTCTCCGGAAAAGGCATCACCAAGAACTACTCGCCCACGGACACGGTGACCCTGCCCGTGATCTTCGATCGCACGCTGCCCCAGAGCGGCGCCGTCACGTGGAATCACGCCGACTTCGTCCCCGACGCGTTCGTGCTGTTCACCGCGGGCCTCGACGCCGAGGTCGACGACAGCGTGATGCGCCCCGGATACCTCAATTTCGTCGGGACGGTGCGCGGGAAATACCCCAACACGCACATCTTCCTCGTCGTGCCGGCCACCGCGACGGACAACTACCCGGCCGGCCAGCGCGCGCGCACGCGCCTCGCGGCAATGACTCAATACGTGGTCACCGAGCGGGCGGCGCTCGGCGACACGAAGGTCTACGCCTACGCGATGACCGAATATGTCCAGAGCCAGATCACGGCGTGCGACTATCACCCCAGCGCCGGGCTCCAGGCGCAGATGGCCGGCGAGCTCACCGGGTGGTTGCGTGCGCGCCTCGGCTGGTAGCGCGGCGCGCGCAGGGGCCGGGGCCGTCGCGCTCCTCGCCCTGCTTGGGCTGCTCGCGGCGTGCGCGACCAAGCCCCCTGGGGCCGCCGCGCCCACGCCCGCGGGGCCGTCGTGGACCATGCCCTGCGCCTCGGGCCAGACGGAGCCGCCGCGCCCGTTCTCTCGCGCGTGCGCGCGCGACGCCGACTGCGCCCTGGTCGCGCAGCTCGTCGACTGCTGCGGCTCGGCGCGGCTGATAGCCGTGAAGGCGGCGGAGGCGGCGCGCTTCGAGGAGGCCTCGCGCGCGTGCGCCCCCGGCGGCGCGCGCTGCGAGTGCCTCGCCCAGCCGACCGTCACCGAGGGGGGCAAGACCATCCACGAGCTCCGCGACGCGTGGGCGTCGTGCCTCGGCGGGGCCTGCGTCGCGCTCCCGTAGCTAGCGAGTAGCCGGAAGCGAGATCCCTATGAGAAGTGAGTTGGGTGCAAATCCCAGCTCGCACGGACCGCTGCCCAGGGCTGAAGCCCTGGGCAGCGAGAGCCCACGGTGGCGCTGCGCGAAGCCCGCCGCAGCGGCGGGCTCCCTTCGGCTGTCGACGCGACATCCAGGGCGAGACGCGTCCCGCGGCCGGATATCGCGCGTCACCCTCTGCGAGGTGCCCCGGGGGGCGGGGCGAGGTGTGCGCAGCCAGTTCACGGCCGAGGCGGGCACGGGACGCCTCCGCCGCCGCAGGACAACCCGCTGGCCGTGGCGCTGCGCGCGGGCAGGCAGGTCAAGAAGCGTTCCAATACAGTACAAATGCCACCCCCACCGTCCCCTGCCTCCTTCTCTTCCCGATCCACAAACTCATATACGCAACTCTCAGTGGGGGCGTCGGCAAAGGTGCGAATGTTGGTTTCTCCGACCACAAAGCAGGGATCGTGAAACTGAATACCTAGTTCCGCGCAGGTCTTGCGGGCGGGATAGCAGGGCACCCAGCAGTATTGGCATCCGTGCTCGTAACGAAGCGCGGGCGCGGCGTCGAAGCCACCGCTCTCGACCGCGTCGGGCACCCCCGCGTCCCCGGCATCGATCGGGACGCTTTCGGGCGGAGGCGCTCGCAAGCATGCGGCAGCGACGGCCACTGCCCCGAAGGCGCACACAACGACGCGGAGTAGCTTTGCCGCTCTCATGTTGCACTCACTGTCGCGCCGAAGAGCGTCGTCGCAATTCTGGAGTCTCGCATGTCTGCCCACATCACAAAGAACTGGCCGCCGAATCCCGTCATGGCGTTCACGTAGTCTCCGTACCAAAGGTTCCCCACACCGGCATCGCTTGACTGCCATGGGACGCCGGGCGCGGGCGCCCCCTTCGTGGGCGCAAGCGGGGTAATGCGCGCCATGCTCGGCTGTCCTCGGCCCGCCCCCAGCTTCAGGTTCGCGCCCCATATCGATGTTTCAAGTGCCGTCACAGTAAAGTGGTCGCCGGGCTGTGGATGAGGCACGCTCGAGTCTCGCGTGTCGTACCAAATCCACGTGGCGCTGCTGCGGCCGAGGCTGTCGGTGGTGACCCCGACCGACGGCCCAAACTGATGGCAGAACGGGTCCGAGTTCGGAACCACATCCCCCGAAACGACGCACCCCGCCTCGCCGCTGGCGCAGGGTTGTGTGCTGGCCGTGGGCGTCCACACCCCGGGGCGAGCTCAAACTCGTAGATGGCGCCGTCCGCGAGAGGCGGGGAGGAGATCACCAGGGGCAGGGCAGTGAGAACGTTAAACATGGAAGAGTCCTTTCGAGAGCGTGGCACGGCGAACAAGGATTGCAAGGCACGGAGGCCGCCGAGGCGGACCGCGGGCCGACTCCGCGCGGGCGAGCGCCGCGACAGGCGGACGGCCAAGGCCCCGTACGAGGCCCGCGAAAGCGTTCGGCCACCGGCGGGGGCGGTGACGACGCGGCAGGGGGGGGGCGCGACACCTACACAGCGCACTCGGCGGGACAGCGCGGCGCGACCCAGGCGCGCGGCGTGACGCGCCTCGCGCTCCACGCGGCGCATGCGCTGTCGCTCAGGTGCACCTACGCTCCGCTCGCCCATGCCCCAACCACGACGTAGACCCGGTGCGTGCGACATCGCTGGACGCTCGTCACCGCGATAGCGAAGGTTGCGTCCTGGATGGAAACAAGCCAGCGGGCTCGTACGTAGAGTCGTGCTCCGGGCTCACCGAGGTGCTCGTCCGCGGGCTCGCCAAGGTCACGGTCGCACCTTCGGTGCATCAGCGCCCTGAAGCTGCACAGCGGGAGCCCGCCGAAGGCGGGCGTGGAGTGGGTCAGCAAGGTCTGGGCGCTGCCCAGGGCTTCAGCCCTGGGAAGGCCAAAGCGCAGGCGCTCCGCGATGATGGACCGTTCTTCAGTTCCCGCAGCCGAGGCCGATGTCGTCCACGTCGACCCCCGTCACCAACATCACCATGTCGGTGCCGTCGCCGTTCATGATCTTGAGCTCGTGAAAGCCCTGCGGGTTGCCCGGGCGCTGAAGCCAGAGCGACGCCACCTTGCCATTTGGCAGCACGCACGGCGTGTTGTCGTTGGAGAAGGAGCCATTCACGAGCACGGGCGAGGTGCCCCCCGGAGGAATGCGCCAGATCTGCTCGGAGCCCCACTCCCCCTCGAACACGATCGTCCCGTCGCGGCCGTACGAGGGGCTGTGCGTGTTCTTGCCGCCGCCGGGCCCGCCCTCGGGGCCAATCACGCGCCGGAAGCCGCTCCCGTCCATGCCTACTTCGCAGATGCCCGTGGAGTCCGAGCCGAAGGGGTTCGTGCCGCAGTCGAACAGCACCCTCGACCCGTCGGGCGAGATGGAGGGCTTGAAGTTGTTGGGCTGGTTCGACCCGCCGGTGAGCAGCGCCGGCGCCGACCACGCGCCGCCCGGCCCGCCCGATCGGTGGCTCTCGTAGAGATCCCGCGAGTGCGGGCCCTGCCCCCCGAACACCACGAGCGCGCCGTTGCCCGCGACCGCCGGCACCACGTCGCGCATGTTGGTGACCGGGCTCCCGCCCGCGAGCACGCGCTCGCCGGTCTTGAGGTCGGGCGTGAACACCGCCAGGCACGGGTCCGAGCACCCGAAGCGGCTCGTCTCGACGACGATCGAGCCGTCGGCGCCGAGGTTCATGCGCGTGTCCTTGCCCGGCGAGACCGCGTTGAGCGCGGGCTCCACCGCGCCGGGAGAGGCGCCCGCGCGCGCCTCGAGGAGCAGGTACGTCCCCTGAAGGCTGTAGAGTACACGTCCCGCTCCGGAGACCGGCGGGACGGGCGCGTCGAAGGGCGGCGGGGGCGGCGCGTCCGTGGGAGGCGGCGTGGGGCCGTCGAGGGGCGCCGTGGCGTCGGCGCCGCCGTCGCCCGGGGCGAGCGTGTAGTCGCCGCCGAGCCCCGCCACGAGGGTGCAGCCCGCGGACCCCGCGAGGGCCGCGACCGCCGCGAGGCGCGCCCAGCGGAGGGGCGAAGAGAGCGAGCGGTGCGGGCCCATCAGAACGTCCCCCGACCGGTGAGGAGGAGCTCGACGGCGCCCCGCGTGCGGGACGGCGGGCCGCTCTTGTGCAGCACCACGAGCACGACGCCGGCGGTCACGAGCGCCGCGCCCGCGACGAAGCCGATGGTCGAGATCGTCCCGGCGCTCCGGCCCTCGTCGAGGCGCTTCAGGCCCTCGGCCGTGCACTGCTTCTGAGCGTCGCACGCGGCCTTCACGTCGGAGCCCGCCGAGAGGGCCGACAGGCCGAACACCGCGCCGAGGCCGAGCCCCACGACGCCCGCGCCCGCGAGGCCGTACCCGAGGTACGGCGGGTCGGTCGTGCCGGGGAGCGAGGCGACCTTCGCGGCCGCGAGCGTGGGCACGCGGTAGGTGACCTTGCCCGCGCCGCCCGGGACGCGGACGGTCGCGGAGGCGGGCTCCGCGCCCACCTTGCCGAACACGAGCGTGTGCTCGCCGGCGTCGAGCGGGATGGGGCGCGCCCAGGCGGGCTTCGGGAGGTCTTGGCCGTCCACCGTGAGGGTCTCGACGGAGGTGCCCTCGACGCCCTCGAGGACCAGCGCGGAGAGCCGCGGCTCGAGCTCCTTCGCGCGCCCGCGGGCGAAGGCCTCGCGGTCGGCGTTCTTCTCGCGCGCGAGCAGGGCGGCGGCCTCGACGAGCTCCGACCACGCCGTCGCGAGCTTGCCTTGCTTCTCGTGGCACAAGGCGAGGAGCACGAGCGTGGGGCCCTGCGGGTCGAGCGCCTGGCTCCGCGCGAACGCCGCGCAGGCCTCGTCGGTCTTGCCGGCGGCCTCGAGCTTCCGCGCCTCGTCGGCGGCCTGCTGCGCCCTGGCGGGATCCCGCGGGAGCGGCGCGGGCGCCGCCCGCGGCTCGTCGTCCGCGTCTTGCCCGAGCGCGACGGACGG
>CAZHGG010000485.1:0-5422 GCA_964531755.1 uncultured Polyangiaceae bacterium | reverse complement strand
GCCGCCCCCGAGCGCCACGCCGTCGACGCCCCGCCCCGACGCGCACGTCTCGCCCACGCCCCCGGAGCCCGCCGGGCCCGCGTTCGCGTGGCCCGCGCCAGCGAAGCTCTCTCCGCTCGTGGCGACGCTCCCCCCGGAGGCGGAGGCGTCGCCCGCGGCGCTGGGCGCCTACATCGCGCGGCAGGAGCCCACGCAGTCCGAGCGCGCGCGCGCCGTCCACGACTGGGTTGCCGACCGCATCGCCTACGACGGACCCGCCTACCGCGAGGGCCGCTACCCGCCGCAGGACGCGGCGACCGTGTTCCGCGCGCGCGTCGGCGTGTGCGCCGGGTACGCGCGCGTCTTCGCGGAGATCGCGAAGGCCGCGGGCCTCGAGGCGCGGTACGTCGTGGGCACGGTCCGCGGCGTGGGCATGCGCCCGGACGGAGAGCTCCACGCGTGGAACGCTGTGAAGATCGACGGCGCGTGGGCGCTGGTCGACACCACGTGGGACGCGGGCCACCTCGAAGGGGCCAAATTCATCAAGGAATACGGGACGATCTACTACCGGACGCCGCCGGACGCGTTCCGCGTCGATCACCTCCCGGACGAGCCGAGCTGGCAGCTCGCGAGCGCGCCATGGCAGCGGGGCGAGTTCTTCCGGCGCCCCATGCTCGCCGCCGCGTTCTTTGCGGACGGCCTCACGCTCCGCAGCCCGGAGCGCTCGCAGGTCACGACCAGCGGCGCCTTCGTGGTCGAGCTCGAGAACCCCAGGCAGCTCTTCCTCATCGCGGAGGACGCGAACGCGAAGTGCGCGGTCACGCGCGAGGGCGCGCGGCTCGAGGCGCGCTGCCCGGTCGAGGCGAAGGGAGCGCACGACGTCAAGCTGTTCGCGTCGCGCGTGCAGTACGGCACGTACCACTACGTGGGGCACTTCGAGGTGACGCGCTTTTAGCGCGCGAGCGGCATCCAACCGAGAGCGAGACAGCGAAAAAGAGAGCGAGGGCGTCGGTGAAGGTGAACTTTTGCATCGCGTGTGGGACCGCGCTCACGACGGGCAGCGACGCGGAGGGGCGCGAGCGGCGGCGGTGCCCCGCGCCCGACTGCGGGTGGGTGCACTACGGCAACCCGACGCCGGTGGTCGCCGCCATCGTCGAGCACCCCAACGGCGTGCTGCTCGCGCGGAACAAGGGCTGGCCAGAGGGCATGTTCGGGCTCGTCACGGGCTACCTCGAGGCCGGCGAGACGCCCGAGGCCGGCGTGCTCCGCGAGGTCCAGGAGGAGCTCGGCCTCGCCGCCGAGATCGTGTCGCTCGTCGGGGTCCACGCGTTCGAGCTCAAGAACGAGCTGCTCGTCACGTACCACGTGCGGGCCGCTGGCGAGGTGCAGCTCGGCGACGAGCTCGCGGCCTACACGGCGGTGCCGGAGGCGACGCTCCGGCCGTGGCCCGTGGGCACCGGCCACGCGGTGCGCGTGTGGCTGCGGGGCCGGGGCCGCGACGACGTGTAGCCCCCTCGCGGACCTCGCCGCCGCGTGCAGTCGACGGCGATTCCTGGTAAGCGAGGCCAACACGCGCCCGTAGCTCAGTTGGATAGAGCGGCGGCCTTCTAAGCCGTTGGTCGCAGGTTCGAATCCTGCCGGGCGCGCCGACCGAACGGAGGAGACGCGATGATCGGCAAGTCGCTGAGCGAGAGACACGGGCGCGCGCGGCTCGCGGACAACGAAGCCATCGCGATCGTGCGCGAGGCGCTCCCCGCGCAGGCCGAGAACCTCGTGGGCATCCGCGCGGAGGGCGCGGCGATGATCGCCTTTCTGGTCGTGCGCGCCGACGAGGCCGCCGTGCGCGTCTGCAAGGCCCTCGGCCTCGAGCTCGCCAAGGGGAGCACGGTCACGTTCGGGCTGGCGGGGGCCGACGCGGCGCGCCTGCTGCCGGACCTGCGGCCCGCGCAGCGCGCGTGGCTCGAGGCGCCGTGCGCGCCCCGCGAGACCAAGGTGTTGCTCCTATGCGGCGGGCTAGCGCTCGTGTCGCTCGAGGCGCGCGGCGGGCGCGGGGGCCACGGGACCGTAGCGATCACCACCGCCTGAACACCGGCGCAAGGGCCGCGATGTTTCGACCCCGGACTGTGGCCGGCGCCGCGAACCCATGCCATGGTGCACTGGACTAGCCAGGAGCTTTTCTCGATGTCTTCCCGTCTGCGCCTCGTCTCCGTCACGCTGCTCGTGACAGGGGTATTCCCTTTTCTTTCGAGCGCTTGCGCGACCGGGCAGGCACCCGAGAGCGAAGACCCCGGGACCGTGATCGAGCCCTCCCCCTCCGGCTCCGCGCCCGGCACGGCCGGCCCCTTCGCGGACACGGACGCCGCGAAGCCTCCGCGCGACGCGACCCCTGGCGATGCCACCCCGAACGGCGACGCCGTCGCGCCCGCGCCGCTCCCCGTGCTCACGTCGCTCACGCCCGCGAAGTCGGCGCTGAGCGCCACGCCCCTCACCATCAAAGCGACGGGCAGCAGCTTCACGTCCGCCTCGGTGCTGCACGTCGACGGCACGGCCGTCGCCACCACGTTCACGAGCTCCACCGAGCTCCAGGCGACGCTGCCCGCCTCGCTGCTCTCGAGCGTGGGCACCCTCTCGATCACCGTCGCGACGCCCGGGCCGGGCGGCGGCACGTCGGCCGCGATCCCCTTCGCGGTGGAGAACCCCGCGCCCACGGCCACCACGCTCGCGCCGCTGGGCACCCTCCTCGGCTCGCCCGCCACCTCGCTCACCGTCACGGGCACAGGGTTCGTCTCTGGCGCGAAGGTCGTCTTCAACGGCGTCGATCTCGTCACCACGTTCGTGAGCAGCACGTCGGTGCAGGCCACGATCCCCGCCGCGCAGCTCGCGACGGCCGGCACCTTCAACGTCACGGTCGTGAACCCCGCCCCAGGCGGCGGGGCCACCGCGCCGCTGTCCTTCACCGTGTCGACGCCGAGCGTGCAGCTCACCTCGGTCACCCCGGGGAGCCAGCTCGTCGGCGCGGGCGCCACCGCCGTCTCTCTGGTCGGCACGGGCTTCCTCTCCACGACCACGGTCATGTTCAACGGCGTGGCGATCGGCTCGTCGTACGTCGACCCGACGCACATGAACGCCACCATCCCGGCCGGCTCGCTCACGTCCGTGGGCGACTTCCCCCTCACGGCGAGCAACCCGCCCCCGGGCGGCGGGCTCAGCAACCCGGTGCAGTTCCGCGTGCAATACGCGGCGCCGACCCTCACGTCGCTCGCGCCCTCGAGCGCCACCGCGGGCTCGGCCCCGGTGGTGGTGTCGCTGAACGGCTCGGGCTTCTACTCGGCGTCCCAGGTCACGTTCGACGGCGTGGCGAGCACCACCACGTTCGTCTCGTCGAGCCAGCTCCAGGCGACGCTCACGGCGGCGCAGCTCGCCACCGGGAAGGTCATCTCGGTTCGGGTCTCCACGCCGGCGCCGGGCGGCGGCACCTCCGCGGTGCAGTCGTTCACCGTGCAGAACCCGGGGCCCACGCTCACCGGGCTCTCACCGAGCACGGTGGCGGCGCGCTCCGCGGCTACCACCGTCACGCTCACGGGCAGCGGCTTCGTCACGGCCAGCCAGGTCCGCGCCAACGGCGTCGACATCGGCACCACGTACGTCTCGGGCACGTCGCTCACCGCGCTCGTCCCCGCGAGCTACCTCGTGAACCCGGGCGCGGTCTCCATCACCGTGACGAACCCCAACCCCGGCGGCGGTACGAGCGGCGCGTTCAACCTCAACGTCGCCTGCAACACGGCCGGCGTGGACGTCGCTCTCGGCGCCATCGGCAACACGACCACGCTCAGCACGTCGTTCGGGGCCGCGCCCACCGCGGCGCGCCTCTCCGCCGCGGGCACGTGCCCCGCGTCGCTCTCCACGACGAACCTGCAGCCCGCGCGCTATTGGGTCGTCCAGAACACCTCGGGCGTGCCGATCGTGCTCTCGACCTGGGCCGTGTGCACCTCGGACGCCAACCACGAAGACGACGCGTTCCTCACCTACTACCGGCGCAGCACCCGGCCCGCGACCGACGCCGAGCGCCAAGCATGCACCGGCTTCATCAGCGAGGGGCTCAGCGGCAGCGGCGCCTACACCAGCCCCGAGGCGGGCGGCTCGGACTGGTGCCCGGGCCTCACCAAATCGAACGGCGGCGCCATCGCGCTCGGTGTGTGCGAGACGGCCGTCGTGCACATCCAGCCGTGGAGCCAGACGAGCACGACCTACACGCCGCCGGCGAGCATCCGGCTGCGCCCAGAGGCCCCGTAGCGCGCCGCAGACCGCGTGCCCGGCGAGGCGACTCGGCGGGCACGGGCGGGCCGCACCCTCTCGTAACTGCTCGTTTATTCGGAGCTCACGCGCTCAGAACGTGCCGCCCACACCCACCGCGCCCGGCCCGAGCAGCGGGTGCCACTCGCGCGCGGGCGCCTTGGCCGCCTTCGGCGCTGCGCCGCGCTCGGGCTCCTGTCCCGAGGTCATCACGTAGGCCACCACGGTGAGCCCGCCGGCGAGGAGCGTCGCGCCCGCGAAGACGTCGGCGACGAGGGCCAGGGTCTTGGTGCTGCTCCGCTGGCTGTCGATGTCGGCCTTCGTGGCGTTGGGCGTCGCGAGGGTCTTCTCGAACGTCGAGTGCTTCGACGACGTGAGGATCGCGAACACCGCGGTGCCGCCGGCCATGGCGCCGGTCGCGGCGAGCCCGATGTAGAACGGGGTGCGGCTCTTGGGGCGCATGGGCGGCGCCTCCGGGGCGGCGACCTTGACGGGCGCGAAGCCGCCGATCGGCTTCAGGTCGAACTTGACCTCGAGCTCCTTCGCGCCGGCCACGTCGAGCACCTTGGTCTGCGTCTGGTAGCCCGAGGCGGTGACGGAGATGCGCCGGCGCCCCGCGCTGACGAGGAGCGGCTGCGGATCGGTGCGTGGTTCGTCGTCGATGCTGATCTCGATCGGTGACGTGGTGGCGGCGACCGTGATCGTGAGCTGGGCCACGCGTTGCCGGAGCTTCGCGAGCTCGCCCTCGACCTCCTTGCGGCGCTCCGCCTCGATCTTGTCGCCGCCCTCGCGGAGGTAGCGCTCGAACGCGCGCACGGCCCGCGCGTAGTCCTGGAGCTGGTAGTGCGTCTGCCCGAGGTTGTACTCGATGCGGTACGACGGCGCGGCGGCGTTGGCCGCGCGGAACTCGGCGAGCGCCGCGTGGAAGTTCCCCTCCTTGTAGAACTCGATCCCTCGCGCGAAGCGCGTGCGCCCCTCGTCGAGGCCGGCGCCCTGCGCGCGCGCGGCGCCCTCGGTGAGCGCGGCGTCGGCGAGCCCTCCGAGCGCGCCGAGCGTGGTGGCGAGCAGCGCAGCGGCGGCGGCGCGACGCAGGCGGCGAGACTTCAAGGCGCGGATCATGGCGCGTACGGGTCCTTCTCGTCGAGCGGCC
>CAZHGG010000484.1:0-5424 GCA_964531755.1 uncultured Polyangiaceae bacterium | reverse complement strand
GACCTCGTCACCGACGCGCCCGACGACTGGTTCGCGCGCGCCGAGTCGGTGCCGCAGAACGAGAGCAGCGCGGAGCGCATCGATTTGCGCGCGCGGTGGAGGCGCACCTTCGCGTTGTTCGGCGCGATGTGGAGCGCGCGGGCCGTGTCCTCGAGCTTGTCGCCGTCGAGGTCGACGCGACGCAGAATGGCGGCGTACTCCGGGCGGATCGTCTCGAGCACGCCCAGGCTGCAGCCGCACACCGCGGCCTCTGGGGGCGGAGCCGCGGCCCCGTCGACCTGGAGCTCGAGGCGCTCCTCTCGCGCCTCGCGGCGCGCCCAGTCGGCGTGGTGGTCGGCGATCGTGTTGCGGAGCACGCGATAAAACCAGGCGTCGAGGCGGTCGCCCGCGCGGAGCGAGCCGACGCGCTCGAGCGCCTTGAGGAGGGCCTGCTGGAGGAGGTCCTCCGCGTCGGCGCCCGAGCGCACGCGCCTTCGCACGAACGAGAGGAACGCGTCGCGACGGCGCGCCAGCAGCGCCACGAGCTCCTTCGCCGTGGCCGGCTCGGACGCGGGCTCGTCGAGCACGCCCGGCGAAGGGGCTGGCGAGGGAGCTCGGGGCAACATGGCGCGCGCTCAGGCCTTCTTGGCGCCGGGGCAGCCGCAGGACGGCGGACAGGCGCAGTCGGGGCCGCAGGTGCACTCGGGGCCGCAGCAGCACTCGCCGGCCTTCGGGGTGGCGCGCGGGGCGGCGCAGCCGCAGGTGGGGCCGCAGCTCTTGCACTGGCAGGGGTTCGTGTCGGACATGGGGATCTCCTTTTCTGGGGGAAGGTGAGGCCGACGTGGCCTCTTGTCCGTGCTGACGGCGCGCGCCCTCAAAGGTTACACCCCGCCGCGCCCTCGCCTATCGTGGGGGGGATGCGCCCTTGGTTTCTCCTCGCCGCCTCGCTCGGCGCCTGCGCCGCGCCCTCCCGGCCGGAACCCCGCCCACCGCTCGAGAGCGGCCACGGTGAGAGCGTGCGCGCCGACGCGGGCGCGATCGAGCCGGTCGCGCCCGCGCCCGAGGCCGACGCGGCGGCCCGCGTGGACGCCTCGGCCGACACCGTCGACGCGAGCGCGGCGGCCCCTCGGGACGCCGCGGGGCCGGGCGCGGGCGCGAGCGCGGAGCGCGGGATCGAGCTCGTGTACACGGGCGCCCCCTTCACGACCTCCTTCCCGCTCGACCTCGGGGTTCGGCTCGTAGGGAGCACGTCGGAGCACAGGTTGACCATCCACTACCGAGAGTGGGTGACGCAGGGCCGGTGCAACGCGTGCACGACCACCCACATGCCGGCCGAGCCGCCGCCCGACGCCTTCAAGCAGGGCGCGCTGCAGGCGGGGCGCATGCTGTTTCTCCCCGGCCGCCCGCTCACCGCGATCGGCGAAGGGAAGTGCCGCGACGGCTTCGCGTGCTTCCTGTCCGTCCCGGTCCCGCCCGGCGAGTACCGCGTGGTCGTCGACGGGCCCGTGCGGTGCGCGGAGGTGCGGGTGCGGGTGCCGATCGTGAGCCACGTGACCGTCCCGTGCACGAGGTGAGGCCGTAGGCGGCCGCGAAAGGGGTCAGCCGCGAGCGCGTCAGGGAGCCCCTGCAGCGCCGACCGCGGGTTCCCCTTCGTCGGCCGGCTCGACCCGGGCGGGCTCCCCGAAGGCGAGGTAGAGCGGCGGCACGAGCAAGAGGTTGAGCAGCGTCGAGGTGACCAGTCCGCCGAGGATGACGACCGCCATCGGGTGCTCGATCTCGCTGCCCGGCTTCGCGCCCGAGACGAGGAGCGGCACGAGGGCGAGGCCCGTCGCGAGCGCGGTCATGGCGATGGGGACGACGCGCTCCACGGCGCCGCGCAGGATGAGCTCCTCGCCGAACGCGAGGCCCTCCTCCTTCTCGAGGTGCCGGAAGTGGCTCACCATCATGATGCCGTTGCGCGCGGCGATGCCGAGCACGGTCACGAAGCCGACGAGGGAGCCGAGCGACACGACCCCGCCGGTGACGACGACGGCCACCACGCCGCCCACGAGCGCGAACGGGAGCGTCGCGACGAGGAACACCATGACCCGCGCCGAGCGGAAGTCGCCATAGAGGACGATCCCGATCCCGACGACCGAGAGGAGCGACAGGAGCAGGAGGCGCGTCCGCGCGGCCGTGCGCGACGCGTGCTCGCCCAGGAGCTCGGCGTGGTGCCCCGCGGGGAAGGGCACCGCGTCCACGGCGCGCCGGACGTCGGCGACCACCGCGCCGAGGTCCCTCCCGGACGCGTCGCACGTGACGTCGATGCGTCGTGACGCCGCCTCGCGCTGCACGATGTTGGGCGCGGGCACGAAGTCGACCGCCGCGACATCGGCGAGCCGCACGTCGGGCGGGAGGGGCGCGGACGCGAGCGAGCCGGCCAAGGGCAAGGGAACGCGGAGCTCACGCACGGCCGAGACGTCGCCGCGGAGCGCCGCGTCCCCCCAGACCACGACGTCGATCACCTGATCGTGGCGCGTGATCTCCCCCACGCGCGTGCCCTGGAGCAGCGTGGCGACGGCGCGGCGGACGTCGCCCGGCGTGAGCCCGAAGCGCCCGAGCGCCTCGGGGTCGAGGCTGATCTCGAGCTGCGGGACGAGCACCTGCGGCTCGACCTTGAGGTTCGTCACGCCCTTCACCGAGGACACGGCCTCGCCCACCGCGGCCGCTCGCTCGCGCAGCGTGGCGAGATCCGCGCCGTAGATCCGGACGACGATGGCGCCGCTCGCGCCCGTGAGGACCTCCTTCATCCGCTCTTGCAGGTAGGTCTGCACGTCGCGATAGAGGCCGGGGTAGCCGTCGACCACGGCGCGAATCTTCGCGACGGACGCGTCGTAGTCGGCCTTGTCGTCGAGGCTTATCCAGAGCTCGGCGAAGTTCTGCCCAACGACCTCGTCGGCGACCTCGGCGCGCCCGATGTGCGCACCGAAGTTGCGGACGCCAGGGATCGCTCGGAGCTCGCCGGAGACGCGCGCGGTGATCCGATCCATCTCGGCGACCGAGGTGCCGGGCTTCCCGATCCAGTGCATGAGGAAGTCGGTCTCGTGGAACTCGGGGAGGAACGCTTCGCCGAGGAACGGCACGCTCGCGGCGGCGCCGCCGAGCACAACGACGAAGGCGACCGCGGCCGTACGCCCTCGGCGGACCAGGCCCCTCACGAGCGGCCCGTACGCGCGCTGGAGCAGGCGCGAGAGCGGCCCCCGATCCCGGCCCCGCGCGGCTCCCGGCAAGAGGACGAGCGCGAGCGCGGGCGTCACCACGAGCGCAACCACCAGCGAGGCCGCCACGGCCAACACGTAGGCGAGCGCGAGCGGGCGGAAGAAGGCCCCCGGGAGCCCGTCGAGGAAGTACACCGGGACGAACACGAGCACGACCACGAGCGTCGCGTAGACGACCGCGCTCCGCACCTCCAGCGACGCGTCGAGCACGACCACGAGCGCGCGCCGCGGCCGCGCGAGGGCGGCGTTGAGAGCGAGCCTCCGCTCGATGTTCTCGACGTCGATGATCGCGTCGTCGACCACTTCGCCGAGCGCGATGACGAGCCCCGCCACGGTCATCGTGTCGAGCGTGACGCCGCTCCACGCGAGCGTCGCGGCGGCGGCGACGAGCGACAGCGGGATCGCCACGACGCTGATGATCGCGGTGCGCCAGTCGTAGAGAAAGAAGAACAAGATCGCGACGACCAGCGCGCAGCCAATGGCGACCGCGTGCCCGAGGTTCGACAGCGCGCGCTCGATGAAGGTCGCGGGCCGGAAGATCGTCGGATCGACCTTGACGCCGTCGAGCCCGGGCCCGAGCAGGGCCAGGGTGCGCTCCACCTCGCGCGTCACCTCGAGCGTGTTGCCCCACGGCTGCTTCTCGACGATGAGCAGGAGGCCCGGGGCGCCGTCGATGATCGCGTCGCCGATCGGCGCCGGCGCGCCCTCCACGATCGTCGCGACGTCGGCGAGGCGAACGCTCGCGCCCCCTGGCCGGCTCGCGACCACCGTGGCGCCGAGCGCTTCCTTCGTGCCGGCGAAGGCCGCGTGCACGACGGCGAAGCGCTGGTTCGGCGTGTCCACGTACCCGGCGGGGACCGGCGCGCTCGCGTCGGCGGCGGCCTTGAGCACCTGATCGAGGCGCACGCCGCGCGCCTGCAGGGCGTCGGGGTTCACGAGGACCTGGAGCTGCCGGCTCCGCTGGCCCCAGATCGCCACGTTCGCGACGCCGGGCACCGCCATGAGGCGCGGGCGGACGGTGAAGCGCGCGAGGTCGGAGAGCTCGACCTGCGACCGGGTGGTCGACGACACGCCGATCTTCAAGACGCGGCTCGTCGACGAGAGGGGCGCGAGCATGACGGGCGCCTTCGCGCTCAGGGGGAGCTGCGCGCCGAGCCCCCCGATGCGCTCTTGCACGAGCTGGCGGGCGTGGAGCAGCTCGGTCCCCTCCGCGAAGACCAGCGTGACCGACGAGAGCCCGAGGACCGACTTCGAGCGCAGCGCCGAGAGGAACGCGACGCCGTGCACGGCGCGCTCGATCGGCGTGGTGACGAGCGTCTCGACCTCGACCGCGGAGAGCCCCGGCGCCTCGGTCTGGATCTCGACGCGCGGGGGCGAGAACTCGGGGAACACGTCCACGCGAGCGCCGGTCGCCGCGCGCCCACCGACGACGAGAAAGAGCGCCGCGGCCAGCAGCACCACGAACCGCAGGCGCAAGCACGCCGCCACGAGGGCGCGCACTACTTCCCCGCCCCGAGCTCGGCGCCGAAGAGCTCCACGGCGCCCGTGGTGACGATCCGCGCGCCCTCCGCGAGGCCGCGCGAGACGCGCGCGCCCTCCGCGCCCACGCTCGCCACCTCCACCCGGCGCCGCTCGTACGCGTGCTCTCCGACGCTCGCGTAGACCCACGCCGCCCCGGACACGTCGCGCACGATCGCGCTCTCCGGGACGTGAAGGGCGCGCTCCTCCGCGCCGTACGAGAGCGTCACCGCGACGCGCTCGCCGGGCCGCAGGTCCGCGTCCTTCGGGAGGGCGTAGTAGAGGTCGTAGCTCGCCGTGCCCGGATCGGCCGTGGGCGGGCCGGCGATCGGCAAGGCCTCGGCGTCCGACGCGCTCGGGGGCGCGGTGAGAGGGCGGACGCGCACCCCGGCGTCGCGGCGGAGCGCGCGCAGCTCGCCGACGAAGACGTTGACCCGAACCCAGAGCGCGCCGGTGCCGACGAGCTCGACCAGCGGCGCGCCCGCGGGCACCAGGCTCGCGGGCAGCGCGCTCACCGCGCGGACCACGCTGTCCTCCGGCGCCCGCAGCGTCACCGTCACGTCGGCGTCGAGCGGCGCGGCCGCGAGGATCGCGGCGCGGCTCTTGGCCGCGTCGAGGTCCGCCCTGGCGGTGTCGCGCTCGACCTTGGCCTCTTCGGCGGCGCGCGCCG
>CAZHGG010000483.1:5095-5425 GCA_964531755.1 uncultured Polyangiaceae bacterium | reverse complement strand
TGATACGCGAGGAAGTCTCGCCACGTCGCGATCGGCTCGCTCTTCACGAGCTTCTGGAGGCCTGGGAGCTCCTGCGGCGCCGCGACGACCTCGACGCAGACCGGCACCTCCGCCCGGCTCGCGCCCGCGCGGACCGCGACGGCGAGCCCGATGCCCGCGGCGAGGAGGCGCCTCGCTGAAATAGGCGGTCTCTCCGTGACGCGGCGTCTCACGCGGGGGCTCGCGCCGGGCCCTCTTCGGCTCATGGTGCTCATGGCCGCGCCCACTCAGAACAGCACGCCTAGCTTGAGCCCGACCCCGGGAAACCAGCTATGAAGCGCGCCGCTGTTG
>CAZHGG010000483.1:4063-5085 GCA_964531755.1 uncultured Polyangiaceae bacterium | reverse complement strand
GGTAGGCCGGCAAGCGCACGTCCCCTGCAAGAAGAACTGCGCGGTCGACGCCCGCATGAACTCCCAGCCGGCGACGAGGTCGACGTCGAGGCCCCCGCCGAAGAGGCTCCCGCGGCTCCCCTCTTGGCGCGAGTCGGCGGGGCGGGTCGCCTGAAACCAGAGGAGCTCGAAGGTCGAGCCGCCTCCGAGGTAGAACGACACGAGCCCGCGCGGCTCGAAGTAGTGGAGGAAGTGGAGCTGCGCGCCGCCCGCGCCGACGAGGTCGATGTGCCCGCCCGCGGGGTTCGCGGCGACGGCGGACTGCGCCGTGCCCGCCGCCGCGAGCGCGTTCGCCTCGAGCCCCCAGCTCTCGTATCGGCCGCGATACCCCATGAAGAACGCCACAGGGCTGAAGAAGCGATTGCTCGTCACCGACTGGCCATTTCGCGCGTCGCTCGGATCGCTGATGGCCGTGGCGAAGCGCCCCGCGCGGAGCTCGGTCCCAATCCCGAGGATGAAGTGGTGAGTGCCGCGGAGGAGCTGTGTGTATTCGCGCGAGTCGGAGTCGAGCACGTTGCCTCGGTCGATCGTCGCCGAGATGGGCTTGCCGTAGAGGAGCGATTTGGCCGCGCGCTCGGCGAACGGGCTGAGCTCGTTCGGGAGCAGGCGATCCACGCGCTCCTCGCGGCCGGTCCCCGTGTAGCGCACGAACGCCGTCCACCCGTCGACGAGCGAGTACATCTCCACGCGGATGGTCTGCTCGCACCTGTCCGGGACGGCGACGAAGCCCCTCTCGTGGCTCACGTAATACTCGAGGAGGCGCTTCAAGAAGCCGAGCGGACGCTGGCCGAGCGGGAGGGCAGCGCGCGCTTTGGGGTCGCCCCACTCGGGGAGCACGTCGGCGTCGGTGCCGGCGGGCTGGAGGGCGGGGCTCGTGGGGGTGGGAGGGCGTGGGGGCTCGGCGAGCGGTGGGGGTGGGGTCCGAGTACGAGTCAGGCCCTAGGGTGGGGACGGCGTCGTGATTGGGGACGGGCTGCGGGTTG
>CAZHGG010000483.1:3157-4053 GCA_964531755.1 uncultured Polyangiaceae bacterium | reverse complement strand
GTCGGCGTCGGTGCCGGCGGGTTGGAGGGCGGGGCTCGTGGGGGTGGGTGGGCGTGGGGGGGGCTCGGCGAGCGGTGGGGGTGGGGTCAGGGTCGGGGTCGGGCCCTCGGGTGGGGTCGGGGTCGGGGTCGGGGTCGGGGTCGGGGTTGGGGTCGGGGTCGGGGTCGGGGTTGGGGGCGGGGTTGGGGGCGATTTGGGGGGCGCGGCGAGCGGGCGGGAGAGCGCGACCTCGACGCATACTCTTGTATTTGTCGTGTTTGGCGTATTTGGCGCGGCGGCGGAGACCGCGGGAGTGCAGAGGACGAGCGCGACGACGAGACAGGCCACGACGCCGGACGCGGCCCCGGACATGCGACTGCACACCACGCTCCACACCACGCTCCGCGCGCGGAGTCCGATGAAAACCTTCTTCATAGGCAACCCTCCACGGCGGCGCCGTGTTCAGCCGACCAACACTCGGCACGAGGCCCGGCGTAGAGCGGCCTCGTCGCTCGCGCGAGCTGCGCGAGCCTCACGCCTCTCCCACTTGCGGCGCTCCGTGAGAGCGACGCCGAGGGCACGCGCGGCCCGCTGCAATGCCCGCGCCAGCCGCTGATTCGACGAACTGCCGCCCTTGTGAGGCACGACGACGCGCGCGGGGCGGCGCGGTGGCGAGGGCGTGGCGGGCGGTTCACAGCCGCCCGCCGACCGGTGTCCATGCGTAGCGCCGGACGCACCGGCGCATGCTCGGACGCCGGGCGCGGCGCGAGAGCGCCCGAGGAGTCCCGCGCGAACGGGGGCGCGCGCCACCGCTCGAATCCAGCACCGGGGATCGCGAGGCCGTGGTCGCGCGTGAGCATGACTGCGCCGCCGCGACCGCGTATGGTGGGGCGATGGCTGCGACGAAGGTGGGGAAG
>CAZHGG010000483.1:0-3057 GCA_964531755.1 uncultured Polyangiaceae bacterium | reverse complement strand
CCGAAGGCCGAGAAGCCGAAGGCCGAGAAGCCGAAGGCCGAGAAGCCGAAGGCCGAGAAGCCGAAGGCCGGGAAGCCGAAGGCGCCTCGGTCGGAGTTCACGACCGCCCGTCTCGAGCTCTCGCTCGAGTGCATGCGCTGTCAGCACCCCATGGCGCTCTCGCGAGTCGGGGAGTCGCAGCGTTGCGGCTCGTGCCTTCGCGCGTGGACCCTGGCGGCCGCGAGCTGGGCCTCGCTGCGCGCGGGCTTCGCCGCTGCCCTGCGGGGGGCCGGCGCCAGGTTCGGGGCGGAGCTCGAGGGCCCCCACCGAGTCGGTGCCTCCCTGGAGGTCGCGCCCGCCCGCTGCGCGTGTGGCGCGGAGCACTCCGCGAACGCTCTCGTGGCCGCGCTCTCCGAGGGGCGCGCCTCGATCGCCTGCGCGTGTGGACGCTCGATGGGCGTGCGCGCGCCAGACGCCGCGCTCCTCGCGATGGCGCCCTCGGCCAGGGCCGTCGCGAACGAGCGCGAGGACGCGTGGGAAGCACCCGCTCCCGTCGCCTTTCGCTGCGGGTGTGGGGCGTCCCTGCGCGCGGACGGGCGGAGCCGCGCGGTGCCCTGCCAGACGTGTGGCCCGGTGGACGTGCCGCCGCCGCTCTGGCGGGTGCTCCGGCCGGTCTTGCCGCGGACGCCGATGTTCGTCGTGATCGAGAGGGGGGCGTAGATGGCGACGCCGAAGAAGGCGAAGGTGGCCGATCCGCTCGAGCTCGCGAAGCGCTGGGCCGTCGCGCTCGCTGCCCCCATCCACGAGGCCAACTATCTGCCACTCGACACGCTCGGCGGCTACCCCCGCTACGGGACGGTGGGCGACGCGAATGCCCTCGAGGCCCTCACGGAGCAGGGCGGAATCAGCTCGTCGAGCGAGGCCCGGCTGAAGCTCCCGCTGTACCTCGACGCGGGGATCGCGGCGGCGCACGCGAAGGCGCGCGCGTGGCGCGCCGCGCTGCCGCGCGAGGCGCGCGCGATGGGGTTCTTCTCGCTCGATACCTTCGAGCTCCAGGTGCGTCAGCTCGTCGATGAAGGCGCCGGCGCCGAGGACCCCGCGCCGAGCCCCGTGGCGATCGATCTCGCGCGACTCGTCTACTACGTCGGGCTGGCCTCGCGAGCGGCCCTTCTGCCCGAGCACGAGGCCTGGGCGCTGGTCGCGCGCGCGGCGGACGTCGCGCGGCGGACGTATGGCTCGTGGGCCGACTTCGCGCGGGGGATCGCGTACGGCAGGTGGCTCGTCGCCGGGAACACGGACGAGTCCGTGCGCGCGGAGGAGAAGCGCGTCGCGCAGCTCCTCGCCCGCAAGGGGAGCCCATGGAACGCGTTGCCGTGGGACCTCGATCTCGCCCCGCTCGCGGCGCTCACCCGCCCCGCGAGCGGGGGCAGCGGCCCTCTCAAGGCCGTCCGCGTCCGGGTCGTCGTGCACTGCCCCGAGTGTCTCTTCCCCTGCCTGCTTCGAACGACGTCCCACGCGCGCTGCGACGAGTGTGGCGCGGCGATCGAGCGGGCGAGCGCGCACGCCTGGGCAACCGCCGTGGGCCTCGGCGAGCAGCGAGAGCTCGATCCCGAGCTCGAGGACACCCAGGGCAGCGACGTGTGGCGACTCCGCAGCCAGGGCGACGATGTCGAGCTCATCGCGCACGCCAAGACCGGCCCCGCCTGCGCGTGCGGACGCCCCATCCACGACGACACAATCCGCGCCTCGATCGCGCAGGGTGGCGTGCCGTGCGCGTGCGGGCGCACGACCCCCGTCGTCGAGGCTCCCCCGGCGATGCGCGAGGCGGACTGGCGCGCCCTCTACGTGCTCGGGGGGCCGCTGCGCGTGGGCGAGCCGGACGGGTGGATCACCCTCTTGTTCAGCCAGGAATGACCGACGACAAGGACGCACCATGACTCTCGACGACCTCGTACGTGCCTTCGCCAGTCCGGTCCTCCAGTACGGACTTGTTCACGACGCCGAGACGGCTCGCGCCCGGATCGATGCGCTCTTCGGGGCGCGCGACGCGGCCTCCGTCGAGCGCGTGCTCGCGTGGCTCGTGAGCGCTGGCCTCCGACAGGAGTGGGTGTATTTCGAGTACTACGTCTCGCGGGGCCTCCTGAAGGCCGAGGCGCGGGATCGCGCGCGGGCCCGCAAGTTCGCCTTCATCATGGCCAACCGCGCCCGCGTCGGCGCGCGGGGCGTACTCGCTCTCGACACGATGCGTGCGTGCGCGCTCGCGGAGTGGTCGGTCACGGCCGGGTGGCTGAGCCGCTCGAGGGCCACGGCGCAGGTGGCCCCGCTCGTCTCGAGCGCCCTCGGGGCGCACGCCTCGTGGTCCGAGGTGAGCGAGCAGATCGTGCTTGGCCTCGAGTACGCCGAAGGGGAGCTCGACGACGAGCTGCGCGCCCGCGTCCTCGCGCTCGGCGGGCCGTGGCCGAGCGAGGCCCCGGCGGCCTCGCTCGCGCCGGGCGAGGAGCCGCCGAGCCTCGTCCTCGCGCTGCGCCTCGCCGTCGACTGCCCGGGCTGCGGGTACGCGGTCTCGTTCCCAGGCCTCGTCGACCACGCGGCGTGTCGCGTCTGCGCGACCGAAATAGCGCTCGCCCCCGACGAGTGGTCCTACTTCTTCTCGGATCAGGTCCGCGAGGTGCGGGAGGGAGCCGAGGGGTTCGACCCGATCGTCAACGACCATGGCGTCCGCTTCTTCTCGCGAACGATGACGCGCGCTGTCCCCGCCGCCGCGTGCGGGTGCGGCGCGCCCCTCGCGCTCTCGGGCCCTGGCACGCTCGTCTGTGTCTGCGGACGCGGACATCGGGTCCGGGTGGCCGACGGCCGCGCTCTCGCGGTCGACGAGGCCGCGCGCCTCGTGGTGGAGGCGCTGCCCAAGCCCCCGGATTCGTCCGCGACGTTCGCGTGCGCGTCGTGCGGGCACGACCAGCCGCTCGGCGCCGATCCCTCGCGTGTGCGGGTTTGCTCCGCCTGCCAAGAGCGCACGTACGTGGACGACGCGGCTCACGCGCGCTCCTTCGACCCGCCCCGGCGCCCGACGTTCTACCT
>CAZHGG010000482.1:0-5428 GCA_964531755.1 uncultured Polyangiaceae bacterium | reverse complement strand
GTTTGGGGCTCTCGCGGACAAGGACTTCGCCGCCACCCTCGCGCTCCTCGCGCCGCTCACGCCGCGGCGCTTCTACGCCGAGCCGCGGAGCCGCGCCGCCGCGCCCACCACGGCGCTGGCAGCGCTGGCCGCCGGGCAGCCCGCGGGCTCGCTGCCGGAGGCCCTCCGCGGCGCCCGAGAGGCCGTGGGGCCCGGGGGCGTCGTGCTCGTGTGCGGGTCGGTCTCCCTCGTGGGCGAGGCCCGCGCGCGGCTGCTGGGCGAGGCGCTGGATCCGCCGGTCGGGATGTAGCGCCCGGGGGATCACGGGTCCGCCATTTTCACGCTGCGAGGCGGGCCCGTGAGCGCGTAAGCTCGGCGCGTCGGAGGAGAAGACGATGCCGAGTTTCGATGTGGTCTCCAAGGTCGCGTGGCACGAGGTCGACAACGCCCTGAACCAGGCGCAGAAGGAGCTGTCGCAGCGCTTCGACTTCAAGGGCACGGACGCCACCGTGGAGAAGACCAACGAGGGGCTGCTCGTGAAGTCGTCGAGCGAAGACCGAGTCAAGGCGGCCGTCGTCGTCCTCGAGGAGAAGCTCGTCAAGCGCAAGGTGAGCCTGAAGTACTTCGACGTCGGCAAGCCCGAGTCCACGGGGAAGGGCGGCGCGCGTATCCTCGTGAAGGTGAAAGAGGGTATCGAGCCCGAGCCCGCCAAGAAGCTCGTCATGGCCGTGAAAGAGAGCAAGCTCAAGGTCCAGACAGCCATCCTCGACATGCAGCTCCGCGTGACCGGGAAAAACAAGGACGACCTCCAGAAGGCGATGGCCCTGCTCCGAGACACCGACGTCGGCCTCGAGCTCCAGTTTACGAACTTCCGCGACTGACACTTTCGCGACTGAACTCGCGACGGGCGCCCGCGCTGGGCGCCTGTCGAACTCGGCCCGCGCCCGCGGGCCGCATGAAGTCCGCGCTCCGCCGCGGCGCTTGGAGGGTGTGACATGGCACGAGCGAATCCATCGAACGAAGCACCGCGGCCCCGCAAGAGGGCAGAGAAGCCGAGCGAGCGCCGCTACTTCGGGACCGACGGTATCCGCGGGCTCGCGAACGAGGGGCTCATCACGCCCGAGCTCGCGCTTCAGCTCGGCCGGGCGATCACGTTCGTGGCCGGCCGCGGCAAGCCGCACACCCCGCGCATCCTCATCGGGAAGGACACCCGCCTCTCCGGGTACATGATCGAGCAGGCCATCTCCGCGGGCATCTGCAGCATGGGCGGGCGCGTCATCCTCTGCGGACCCGTGCCCACCCCGTGCATCGCGCAGCTCACGCGCAGCATGCGCGCGGACGCCGGCATCGTCATCAGCGCGAGCCACAACCCCTACGCCGACAACGGCATCAAGATCTTCGGCGACGATGGCTTCAAGCTGCCCGACGAGGTCGAGCTCGAGCTCGAGCGCCTCATCGACGACGACTCGCTGCTCGGCCAGCGACCCACCGGCCCCGGGATCGGGCGCGCGGAGAAGCTCGAGGACTCGCGCGGGCGCTACGTGGTGTTCGCCAAGACCACCTTCCCGCACGATCTCTCTCTCGACGGCGTGCGCGTGGTGGTCGACGCCGCGCACGGCGCCGCCTACCGCGTGGCGCCCCTCGTGTTCTCCGAGCTCGGCGCCACGGTGACGGCCATCGGCGTGAAGCCGAACGGCGTCAACATCAACCTGAACGCCGGGGCGCTCCACCCCGACAAGCTCCGCTCCGAGGTGGTCAAACGCGGCGCGCACATCGGCATCGGCCTCGACGGCGACGCCGACCGGCTGATCGTGGTCGACGAGAAGGGGCAGATCGTCGACGGCGACGTCGTCATGGCGATGTGCGCGCACAAGATGCTCGACGAGGGCTCGCTGAAGAAGAACACCCTCGTCGCGACGGTCATGTCGAACCTCGGGCTCGAGCGCGCGATGGAGCGCCGCGGCGGGCGGCTCGTGCGCACGAACGTGGGCGATCGCTACGTCGTCGAGGCGATGCGCAGCGGGGGCTACAACGTCGGCGGGGAGCAGTCGGGGCACCTCATCTTCCTCGACCACGCGTCGACGGGCGACGGCGTCGTGGCGGCGCTCCAAGTGCTCGCGATCGCCGTCCGCACGGGCAAGCCCCTCTCCGAGCTCGCGAAAGAGGCGATGGATCGCGTGCCGCAAGTACTGGAAAATGTGACACTTTCCGCGCGCATGCGCCTCGAGGACATGGCCCACCTCGCCCGCGCCACGGCCAAGGTGAAGGACGCGCTCGGCGGCGAGGGGCGCGTGCTCGTCCGCTGGAGCGGCACCGAGCCGAAGCTCCGCATCATGCTCGAGGGACCGAACGAGTCGAAGCTGCGCACATGGGCCAAGGAGCTCGCCGCCGAGGCGCGCCGAGACGTGGGCTAGCCGCTCCCGCCGCGCCCCTCGGAGTCCGCCCTCGGGGGGCGCGCGCGCTCAGGCGAGGTGCTGGTGGAAGAACGCCACCATGCGCTCCCACGCGAGCGTGGCGCTCGGCGCATGGTACGCCTCGGGGCGCGTGTCGTTCACGAACGCGTGGCCCGCGTCGTACTCGCAGAGGTCCATCTCCCGGCCGCGCTCGCGGAGCTCGTCGCGGATCGCGGCGGCCTTCGCGACGCTGGCCCACTCGTCGGTCTTGGCGAAGTGCGCCTGGATGGGCGCGGTCACCTTGGTGTAGTCGACCTTGTCGCGAGGCGGGATGCCGTAGAACGGCACGACCGCGGCGAGGCCGGGCACGTGGCACGCGGAGGCGAACGACATCGCGCCGCCCATGCAGAAGCCCGTCACGCCGACCTTCCCGTTCGATCGAGGGTGCGCGCGCAGCCACGCCGCCGCGCCCGCGACGCGATCGACCGCGTCGTGGGTGTCGAGCGCCGTCATCAGCTTGGCCGCCTCGTCCCCGTCCGCCGTCGCGCGGCCGTCGTAGAGGTCGACGGCGAGCACGAGGAAGCCCGCCTTGGCGAGGCGCGCGGTCAGGTCGCGCGTGTGATCGTTCAGGCCCCACCACTCGTGGATGAGCACCACCGCGCCGACCGCGGCGGCGCCCTCCGGGATCGCGAGGAAGCCCGAGGTCGGGCGGCCCTTGGGGCTCGTGAAAGATACGGCGTTCGTCATCCGTAGATTATCGACGGCGAGGGCGGGAATGGGAAGGGTCCGCGCCGCGCGCCCCACGCGCGAAGGCCGCCACGCGGACGATGCCCACGCGACGGCCCTCTCGCGGCTCGGCCCCGGGCGCGTGGCCCGGGCACCGCGCTCAGTAGCGGTAGTTCTCGGGCTTGAACGGCCCCTCGACGCTCACGCCGAGGTAGCTGCTCTGCTCCGCGGTGAGCTTGGTCAGGCGGACGCCGAGCTTGCCGAGGTGGAGCGCCGCGACCTTCTCGTCGAGCTTCTTCGGGAGCGTGTAGACCTGGCCGGTCTTGTACTGCGCGCCGTTCTGCCAGAGCTCGATCTGCGCGAGAGTCTGGTTCGAGAAGGACGACGACATGACGAACGAGGGGTGCCCCGTCGCGCAGCCGAGGTTCACGAGGCGACCGCGCGCGAGCAGGGTGATGCGCTTGCCGTCGGGGAACACGAACTGGTCCACCTGCGGCTTGATGTTGATCTCCTTGATCTCGGGGTTGTTCTCGAGCCAAGCGACCTCGATCTCGGTGTCGAAGTGCCCGATGTTGCACACGATCGCCTGGTCCTTCATGGCGCGGAGGTGCTCTGCGCGGATGACGCCGTTGCAGCCGGTCGCGGTCACGAAGATGTCGGCCTGGGGCGCCGCGTCTTCCATGGTGACGACCTGGTAGCCCTCCATGGCCGCCTGGAGCGCGCAGATGGGGTCGACCTCGGTGACCATGACGCGCGCGCCGAGCGCGCGGAGGGCCTGGGCCGAGCCCTTGCCCACGTCGCCGTAGCCGGCCACGCACGCGGTCTTGCCGGCGAACATGACGCCGGTGGCGCGCTTGAGGCCGTCGCCGAGCGACTCACGGCAGCCGTAGAGGTTGTCGAATTTCGACTTGGTGACCGAGTCGTTCACGTTGATGGCGGGCACCTTCAGCGTGCCGGCCTTGCTCATCTCGTAGAGGCGGTGCACGCCCGTGGTGGTCTCCTCCGAGAGGCCGCGGATCGGGTCGTCACCCGCGAAGAGCCCCGCGTGGCGCTGGTGGATCCACACGGTGAGATCGCCGCCGTCGTCGAGGATGAGGTTCGGGCCCTTGCCGCCCTTGAAGGCGTAGATCTGCGCCTCGAGGCACTCCTCGTACTCCTTCTCGGTCATGCCCTTCCAGGCAAACACCGGCACGCCCGTCGCGGCGATGGCGGCGGCGGCCTGGTCGACCGTGGAGAAGATGTTGCACGAGGTCCAGGTGACCTCGGCGCCGAGCGCCGTGAGGGTCTCGATGAGCACCGCGGTCTGGGTGGTCATGTGGAGGCAGCCAGCCACGCGCGCGCCCTTGAGGGGCTGCGAGGGGCCGTACTCCTTGCGGATGGCCATGAGGCCGGGCATCTCGCTCTCGGCGATGGCGATCTCTTTGCGGCCCCACTCGGCGAGTGAGATGTCCTTGACCTTGTAGTTCTTGTCGTTGCTCATGTTCGATTCTCCTCTGGCGGCCGCGTCTTCGCGGTCCGTACGGTCGTGGCTCAGTGCTTGGGCGACGCGGCGCGCGTGCCCTTCTTCTTCTTCTTCTTCGTGTCGCTGAGCGCGGGGGCCGCGCTCGGTCCTTCGGGGGGCGTCCTCGCCGCGGATGCGCGGGCAACGCCCCGGCGCGCGACGAGGACCTGCCACGCGAGGTGCGCGTCCTTCCCGTGGCCCCGCAGGGCCGCCGGGACCGGCGAGACCCGCGCCCCCTCGAGGCCCGCGGCGCGCGCGAACGAGACGAGCTCGTGCGCCTCGAAGCCGAGCCACACGTCGGCCTCGTCGCGCATGGCCTCATCATCGTGCGCGGCGTAGTCGAGGACCAGGAGCGCCCCGCCCAGGGCGTCGCCGGCGGGCCGGCACAGCTCCGCGAGGCGCCGCACGAGATCGCCGGGCCGCGGCGCGTGGTGCAGGATGCGGGCGGCGAACACCACGTCGGCCTTGCCGGCGAGGCGCTCGCTGACGGCGGGATCGCCGAGCTCGCCGGCGAGCAGCTCGACGTTCCGGAAGCCGCGCTGCGCCGCGCGCGCGCGCGCGGCCTCGAGCTGCGCGGGCGAGCGATCGATCTCCACCACCCGGTCGAAGAACTTTGCCGGCTCCCGCTCCACCTCCGGGTCGGCGCGCAGATGTTCCTGGACCTTGCGCGCGGCCGCGGCCACGTCGGCGCGGCCGGTGGTCTCCAGGTACTTCGCCATGCGCTCGTCGAACGGGAAGATCGAGGTGGTGGCACCCAGCTCGGCGCCCATGTTGGTGATGGTGGCCTTGCCGGTGCACGACAGCTCCGCCGCGCCCGGGCCGAAGTACT
>CAZHGG010000481.1:0-5430 GCA_964531755.1 uncultured Polyangiaceae bacterium | reverse complement strand
CGCTGCGGCCTTGACCTCCGCCTGCTTGGCCTTCGCGCGGTTCAGGAGGTCGTCGACGTCGTCGCCCTTCTCGGCGCGCGCGCCGCGCATCGTCTTGGAGGCCTCGAACTCTCGGATGGCCTGTGCCGCCTGCTCGTTCGCGTTCATGCCGGGGATGCTCGTCGAGACGAGGTAGAGCAGGCCCAGGTTGTAGTGCGCGATGCCGAGCGTGGAGTCGAACGCGAGCGCCTGCTCGAGCTCGCGCTTCGCGTCGACCGGGCGACCCACGAGCCGGTACGCGTCGCCGAGGTTCAGGCGGGCGTGGGGGCTCTTCGGGGCCAGCCGAACTCCGCGCTCCAGCACGGGGAGCGCCTCCTGCGCGTTGCCGGCCTCGAGCTTGATGGCGCCGAGCTGGATCGCGCTCTCCGCCAGATCGGGCCTCTTCGCGTAAGCCGCCTCGAACGCCGCCAGCGCCGCCGCCCTTCGCCCGTTCTCGCGCGCGATGAGGCCCCGCAGGAGGTGCGCCTCGGCGTTGTCCTTGTCGCGCGCGGGCGTCGTCTCGCCGAAGCCGTCGAGGATGGCGGTGATCGCGTACTTTGCGAGCTCCATCTTGCGTGCGCGGAAGTGGTCGCGCGCGATGGCGACCATCGCGTCCTTGTAGTTCGGGTTCATGCGCAGCGCGTCTTGCGCGAGCTGCTGCGCCGTGCCGTGGTCCTTCTGGAGCGACTTGATCTCCGCGAGGTAGGTCGTGAGCGCCGGCGAGTCGGGGCTCTTGGCGCGCTTCTCGGTGAGGAACGTGTCCGCCTCCCCCACCCGTCCCGCGCCCGCGAGCGCCAGCGCGTACGCGCCCATCGCGGGCTCGTGGTCCGGCTGAAGGGAGATTGTCGTGCGGTACTCCTGCATCGCCCCGTTGCTGTCGCCGAGGCGGTCGAGCACGACCCCCAGCGAGTAGTGCGGCGCAGCGGCCTTCGGATCGGCGCTGGAGGCCTCCGAGAAGCCCTTGCGCGCGCCCTCCATGTCGCCCTCGACCCAGGCCTTGAAGCCCCGGTCGTAGGCGTCCTTGGCCGAACCGGTCAGCCCAGTGCCACCGTCACCGATGCCGGTCTGGGCGAAGCCGGGGCTGCCGGGGCCGGTGGCCGGCGTCCCGGTGCCGACCCCCGAGGGGTTCTTGACGGGGGGAGTGTCACCGCCGCAACCAGCGGCCGCGCCAGCCAGCGCCGCCAGAATGGCGCCGAAGCAGGCCGCCGATGCGAGCGACCTCCGGAGCGACGAACGACGCGAGCGAGCCTGGGAGAGTGAAGAGAGTGACATGACTTCCTCGGAGTTCATCGGGATCACGGGGTCGCCGGCAGGGGCGAGGGGGCGCCGGAAGGCGGCGGGACCGCGGTTTGACCCGATCGCGTCTGGACAAATTGGCCGTCGGTGTACGTGAGCTTCTTCGACTTGTCGGCGGGGTCAGCGGTGCCCTCCACGTAGGCGCGCATCTTCGCCTCGCCGATGACCTCGGTGAAGTACGCCAGGCGCGCCACCGCGCGCTGGATCGCCGGGTTTCGCACGTTGAACTTGCGGGCGAGCGCGACCGCCGTCGCGTAGCGACGCACCATGACCTCGTCGGAGCCGGTGAGCTCCTTCTCTTTCTTGGAGCGCCACTCTTCCTTGACGCGGTCTCGGATCTCGCCGGCCTTCTCCTCCAGCTCCGGGCGGCCGCTGTTCTCCAGCTTCTTGAGGTTGTCCTCCTGCGCCTTCGTGAAGTACTTGAGCGCGGGCGGGACCAGGTTGTAGAGGCCGGTGCGGAGGGTGTCGAACAGCGACCCTTGGCGGGCGATCATCGCCGGGAGCCAGTCGGCCGACGGGTACTTCTGGACGAGGCGATCGAGGGCCACGTCCCACTTGTCGGCGTCGGCGGCGTTGAGCTGGTACTTGCCCTTGCGCCCCTTCCCGTCGCCGATGACGTCGGTGATGGCGCCCTGGTACTTGTGCTTCGCGTCGATCTCGTACTTCTCGCGGATCTGCTCGTCGATGAGGGTGAACTCCGCCTCCGCGACGTAGTCGATGAACGGCGGGGACATCGCCTCGGGCTTGCCGTCCTTGCCGTTGCCGCCGCGCGACTTCTGGTTCTCCCAGGCGTCCACGGTGCGCTTGAACCAGAGGTGGTAGTCCTTGTCGCCCGCGGACTTCTTCATCTTGGCGATGCTGAACGCGGCCTCGACGACGTACTTGGTGGCCACCGCGCTCGTGCGGTACCCGTTGTGGAACGCGATGAGCGCGGCCTCGGCCGAGAGGCGGAACTGCCGGTTCTGCCCGGTGTCGCCGCCCTGCGAGTTCCACTGTTTGTGGTCGAAGTCGGCCATCAGGTAGTCGGCGTTCGCCTTCTCCTCCAGCGAGGGCGTGAGCTTCATGAACGCCTTGTGGGTGGCGCCCATCTTGTCGCGCTGCCCCATGGCCGCGTAGAGGATCATCGCGTTCTTCGCGGCGATCTTGCGCTTGTCCGCGGCGAACCGCTCGTTGGTCGCGACCTTCTCGTAGGTCTCGGCCGCGCGCTGGTAGTTGAAGAAGCTGTAGTACGTCGTGCCGAGCGCGTCGTACGCGTCGTCGAGGAACTTGAGCCGCTCGGCGTACTTCTTCGGGTCCGGCGCGGCCTTCGTCTTGAGGTCGCCTTTCTGGAGCTTGTCGAGGCGCTCCTCGCTGCCGTACTCGCTGATGAACTTGTTGTAGAGCTCGATCGCCCGGCTGAACTCGCCGACCTGCTTGTACGCGTAGGCGGCGTTCATCGCGGCCTCGGGGGCCTCGTCGCGCGCGGGCGCCGCCTGGAGCGCGGCGTCGTACATGCCCGCGGCCTCGCGCCAGAGCGCGTCGCGCGCGGGACCGGGAGGAGCGCGACGCGCCTCCTCGAACTTCGCGCGGGCGCGGACGAACGCGGCCTCCTGCAGCGTCGGGTTGACGATGAGGCCTTCCTTCGCGGTCTGCTCGGACGTGATGGCGCACGACTTGGCGCGCATCGCTTCGGCGAGCTCGGTCGAGCGCTTGGCGTCGCGCATGAGGTTGCTCATCGTGATGAGCTTCTCCCAGGCGCGGTAGCCGAACTCGTCCTTGCCGCAGTGCTCCTGGTACATCGGCTCGAAGCGCGCGCGCGCCAGCTCGAACTGGCCGTACACGAAGTACGTCTCGCCCGCGTAGAACTGGTAGTCGACCGCGTGCTTCTGCAGGTCGCGGTTCGCGGGGACGCGCGCCACGAAGTCGTCGCGCGCCTGGATGCTCTGCTGCACGACCGGCGGCACAGGATCGGCGACCACCTTGCGCGTCGCCACGTCCGGGCCGTCGAACTTCACCTCGGCGCGCTTCTCGACGCCGGCGGAGCCCTTCGTGTCCTCGAACTGCTGGTACGCGATATCGCGATCGACGTCGCTCACGTCGACGACGAAGAACGCCGCGTTGTCGAGGTACTTGTCGTCCTCGTTCGAGTCGCGCACTTCGATCGCCGACGAGAGCGCGTCGTCGATCTCCTTGCGTGTAGGCTCCCCGTACTTCTCCTTCTGGAGCTTGTGGAGCACCACCTGGATGCGCACTTGCTGGTGGCGCGCGTCGGCGAGCCAGTAGCGCGTCTCGTACGCGTCGGGGGCGTTCTCGTCTTGCTTGAGGTACCCATCCCAGCCGATGCCCGCGAGCTTGTATTCGCCGTAGGCGCGCGTGAGGAGATCGAGCTGGCGCGCGGCGTCGCCCGTCTCCTGCGCCGCGAGGAGTGCGGCCTTGCCGTTGTTGGTGTGCGCCGCCGCGGCCTGACGGAGGCCGCCGCGCACGAGGCGCTCGGCGTTCTGGATCGCCGCGGGGTTGTCCTTGTTGGCGTCGACCCACGGCTTGTTGCCGACGTAGTTCGCGAGGGCGGTGCGGGCCTCGAGCGCCTTCTGCGAGGCGGCCTCGTGCTCCGCGGTGCCCTGCTTCTTGCTGAGCGCCAGCTGGTCGTAGGTCTCGGCGAGGCCATTCTGTACGTCCGGCGCGGTCGGGTCCATCGGCCACTTGGTCAACATCGCCGTGTAGACCTCGATGGCGTTGTTGAACTGGTTCAGGCTCCGGAACTCCGACGCGAGCGCGCGGTAGATCTCGATGGTCCAGGGCTTGTCCTGGGGGATGAGGCTCGAGTCGCGGACGCGATCGACCGCGACGTGGAGCTTGCGCTCGGCGACCTCCGGACGGGGCTCGGTGTCGACGATGTCGGGCCGCTGGATGTAGGGCTCGTTCGGGCCAGGGCCCGCGAAGTCGATGTTGGTCAGCGAGCCGGCGATGTACGTGTACGCCTCGCTGCGGAAGTCGGCGCCGGTGTCACCCGTGAGCTTCTGCTGCTCGTCGGTGTAGTTCAGGAGCTTGACGAACTCCTTCGTCGCCTGCTCGTAGCGCTGCTGCTTGAAGAGGGTCCACGAGTACTTGTAGAGCGAGACGCCGTAGATCGGCGGCTTCTGGTACTTGAGCGCGCGCGTGTAGGCGCTGGCCGCACGGTTGAAGCCGTACACGCTCGCGGGCTCGTCGCGGACATAGCCCGCGCCGAGGTCGAGCTGGTCGAACTCCCAGTTGCCGATCTGCCACCAGATCTCGGCCACGTACTTCGGGTCGTCGCCGGGCAGCACGTTCGGCTGCGTGAGGTACTCGCAAGAGCTGGGGAAGACCTCCACGTAGGTGGAGTCCGCGCCGTTCTTCTTCAGGTTGCGCGGATCGCGGTTCAGGTTTCGCCACGCGGCCCAGTAGGTCTCGTCGTGATCCTGCTGCATCGGCAGGATGCTGTCGCGGTCGGGGTGCTTGGGGTCCGGGGGCGTGGGGTACGCGTACTTGTTGTGGCAAACGAGCGAGCGCCACACCTGCTGGCCCTCGTCGTTCCGCCCCGAGTCGACGTATGCGTGGCCGAGGAAGTAGTACACGCCCGCGAGCTCGCGGTACCGCGGGAACTCGACGATGATGCGCTTGTAGAGCGCGATCGCGTCCTTCAGGCCCACCTCGAGCGGATCGGTCGCGTCTTCCGAGCGGGCGCGCTCCTCGTAGAGCGCCGCGAGGCGGTACATCGCGTCGGGCGTGGCCTCCGGCTGCGCGCGCGGTCCCTGGTAGCGCTCGATGAACTCCTGGAGCCGCTTGATGGCGGTGTCGCGGGCCTTCCGGAGCTCGGCCTTCTCGACCAAGAGCTCGCCGTCGAGCCCGGCGAGGATCTCCTTCTTCTTCGTCTCGTAGTGGAGGCGGATGATCGACGTGACGGCGTCACGGTAGTCCTTCGCGCCGCGCTCGTAGGTGCCCATCTGACCGCGCATCTGGTCGAGGGCGGCTACCTGCCCCGGCGTAGGGGGCGGCGGCGGGGGTGCGGCCTTGCGCAGCTTCGGCGAACCCGTGGGGGCGGTCTGCATGCCCTGGATCTGATCGGGCGCCCCGACCGCGGGCGACGCAGGCTCGGGCGCCGCGTCGGCCGCTGCCGCG
>CAZHGG010000480.1:0-5440 GCA_964531755.1 uncultured Polyangiaceae bacterium | reverse complement strand
CGCGGCGCGCTCGCGCGGCGGGCGCTCGTCGCCCTGGCGCTCGTGGTCGCGCCGGCCAGCGCGCCTTGGCTCACCGCGTGCGCGTCGCCCGTCGCCCTGCCCGAAGAGGGCGACGGCGATCTCAGCGACGAGGAGCTCGCGCGCACGCTCTCGCTCCCCGCGCTGCGGTCGGCGCGCGCGTTCCGCGCGTTCTCCACCGAGGGGGGCGGGTTCGGGCAGGCGGGCCACGTCATGAAGTACTTCATCGACGCGCGGAGCGGCGGCGACGTGACCTACTTCATCAACTCGAACTACCGCGTGCGCGGCGAGATCCCGCCCTACGCGAAGTACCACTACGACTTCGCCCAGCAGGCGCTTGGCGTCGCCGAAGACGCCGCCACCTTCAACGACCACACGTACTACGGCGACGCCAAGCGCTACGTCGCCGGCACGATCCAGACCTACACGCTCGGGGGCGAGGCGACCCCCACATACGCCATCCAGTTCTACCCCGACGACGTCATCCACGAAGAGGGGCTGCTGCGCGCCGTCGAGATCCTGCGGCCGCGTCTGCAACTGAAGGGCGTGCGGTACGCGGTGGTGACCACCGGGCCGCAGCAGACCTTCGCCCGCGTCGAGGGGCGCCTGCGCGCGCTCGGCGTGGAGCCGCTCACCATCGACCAGGTGCTCGGCACCGTGAAGTACCTGCCGCTGAACCCGGGCGAAGCGTGGGGCTATCTACGCGTATTTCCGAAAGATTACGGCGATCTGCGCCCGAGCGATCTCCCGGTGTTCGACGAGCTCCCGCTCGATCTCTCCGTGGTCGCGGGCACCATCACGCGCGCCTACCAGGACGTGACCTCGCACGTGAACCTGAAGAGCAAGGAGCGCGGCACGCCGAACATGGTGCTGCGCGACGCGTCCCGCGAGCACCCTGAGCTCGCGCCCCTGGCCGACAAGCCCGTCCACCTCGTGGTCGGCAAGGCCGGGTACGTGCTGGAGGCGAGCACGCCCGAGGTGGTGGAGGCGAAGCTCCGCGAGCGCGGCGCGCGGCCGTGGATCCCGCTGCCGGTGACGGGCGAGACCGACCTCCGCTCCTATGACGCCATGTGCCCCACGCTCTCGCCCGCGTGCGTGAAGGACGGGGGCAGGTACGGCGGGAAGGCGCTCGGCCTCGGCTTCCTCGCGAGCCCCGCGGTGCTCGGCCGCGCCTCCCAGCCCACGAGCCTCAGCGCGCGCATGGGCTACGATCTGGCGCCGTTCGGCTTCGGCGTCCCGGTCCAGCGGTACCGCGACTTCCTCGAGTACAACCCCGCCGTGAAGGCGAAGGTCGAGGCCCTCATCGCGGCGGAGAAGCGCGGCGACCTCAGCTCCAACGAGCGCGCGCAGCGCGTCGCCGACACGCAGCGCGCCTTCTACGCCGCGCGCGTGCCGCCCGAGCAGCTCGCGGAGCTCACCGCGGAGGTGGGCCGCCTCGCCGCCCGGTTCCCGGCGATGGACGAGCTCAAGTTCCGCTCCTCGGCGAACGCCGAGGACATCCCCGGGTTCGACGGCGCGGGCCTCCACGACAGCTTCTCGGTGAAGCTCGCGGCCCGCGACGCCGCCGATTTCTCTTGCGCGATCGAGGCCGACTCCTCGGGCGTGGTCACGAAGCTGAAGGTGAGCCCCCGCACCCCGCAGTGCGCCGTGAAGGCGGTGTACGCGAGCCTCTGGAACAAGCGCGCCGTCGAGGAGCGGACGTTCGCGCGCCTCGACCACGCGACGAGCGCGATGGGGCTCGCGATCGTGCCGGCGTACGACACGGACGCGGACGTGGTCGCGAACGGCGTGCTCATCACGCGTGTCATCAACGGCAGCGGGATCGTCGGGTACACGCTCGCGCTCCAGCAGGGCAACGAGCTCGTCACGAACCCCACGCCGGGCACGAGCGCGCAGCACACGCTCGTCACGTTCAGCGCGGATCCGTCGCGGCCCGACCGGTACACGCAGCTGCGGGCGGCGACCCCCACGCCGTACGGCCCGCCCCTCGTCGGCTCCGTGCTCCCGGAAGCGAAGATGGCGGAGCTCGTCGCGGCGGGGCGCGCCGTCGAGACCGCCCACTGCGCGGTCACGCCGGGCTACAGCGCCGGCGCGTGCGCGATGGTCCACTACGACACCCAGAAGCCCGCGGCACTCGACCTCGAGTTCAAGGTGCTCGCGAACGGTCACCTCGTCATCAAGCAAGTACGTGAATTCCATGGACAATAGCTCGTCTCCTCTCGCGAAGCCCGGCGTCCTCTCGAGGTCGACGACGCGCGGATCTCTGCTCGCGTCCCTGTCGCTCGCCCTCGGGCTCGCGGCGTACGCGTGCTCCAGCACCGAGCCGCCCGCCGCCACCGACGCGGGCGCCGACACGAGCCCGCCGCCGGTGCCGCCCGTGCCGGTGCCGTTCGACGCGGCCGGCGACGCCGTGGTGCCCCCGCCGAAGGACTCGGGCCCGAGCTTCGACGCGGGCGCCAACGTGACGGCCTCCGCGATCCTCATCAACGAGATCTCGGGCGGCGACGAGTGGGTCGAGCTCGTGAACATCGGCCCCGCGGCCGAGGACATCGGCGGCCTGCGCCTCGCCGACCGCGACAAGACGACCGGCGAGCCCAAGCTCTCGGAGGCCGTCACGTTCCCGGCCGCGACCGTGGTCGCGCGGGGCGGGTACGTCCTCGTCCGCGGCGGAGGCACCGGCGACGCCGGCAAGCCGTGCCCCGACGGCGGGCAGAGCCACTGCTTCAACGCCGAGTTCGGCATCAGCAACAAGAGCGGCGAGACCCTCTTCCTCCTCGCGCCGGACGGCGGCACGCTCGGCAGGGTGGTCTACCCACCGGACGCGTCGTCGGGCGCGCGCAGCTACTCGCGCCTCCCCAGCGGCGACCCCGACGCCTCGTTCCAGAGCGCTCCGGAGACGCCAGGGGCGCCCAACGTCCCGTAGCGCAGGCGCGCCTTGCGCCGACGAGGGCGTGAACGGTATCTTAAGTGACCGTAACCTCGCTTTGGAGCACCGATGACCCCTCCTCTTCGCCTGTCTCTCCTCTGCGCGTCGACGTTCTTCGCGGGCTTCCTCGCCTGCGCCACGTCGGAGGTCACGCCGGACGAGCCCGACGCGAGCGACACGCCCACCGTTGACGGGGCCGCGCCCGACCGCGCCACGCCGCCCGACGCGAGGCCAGACACGGCTCCGCCGCCGAAGGACGCCCAACCCGACCGGGCCGACGCGCTCCCCGTCGACGCGCGCGCAGACGCCGCGGACGCCGCCGACAGCGGCTTCACGCCCTACCCTGGAGACCCGTTCGATCCCCTCGCGCCGAAGGAGGGCGCCGCGTGCCCGCCCGGCACGCCCTTGAACGGGATCGTCGATCGTCGCTGCGGCAAGTGCGGCGTGCAGAAGGCGTTCTGCGAGGCGGGGAGCGTCGTCGGCGCCTACGGCCCGTGCCTCGGGGAGAAGACCGCCGCCATCAACTGCCTGCCCGCGGCGCGCGAGATCTCCCCGTGCGGGCTCTGCGGCACCCAGCTCCGCCAGTGCGACGCCGCATGCCTCTGGGTCGAGAACGCGTGCGTGGGCGAGGTCGCGGGGGGCTGCCTCGCGGGCGAGGTCAAGCACCTCGAGGGGCTCTGCACGAACCCCGCGGAGGTGAGACGCCAGGCGTGCTCCGCGACGTGCACGCCCGGGGCGCCCACGCCCTGCGGCCCGCAGCTCGCCGACGACATCGTCCCTTCGACCACGCCGGGCGACGTCGTGTCCGGCATCTTCAACACCTCGAGCACGAGCCGGACACTGCCGCGCCTCGTGGCGGGCGTGTGCCCGGCGAGCACGTCGTCGGCCACGGCGTTCCACTACTCGCGCGTCACGAACCCGAGCGCCACGTCGGTGAACGTCACCGTCACGAACGTGGTGCCGCCCGGGGCGACGAAGCTCACGGTCGTCATGGCCGCCTACGAGGGCGCGACGGACATCCCTGATCTGGCGAGCCGGACGGCCTGCACCGCGCAGGTCACCTCGGGCGCGCTGACGTTCAACGTGCCGCCCGGGGGCAGCGTGATCGTCTACACGGCCACGACCTCCACGACGGCGTCGGGCCGCCTGAAGCTCGAGGTGAAGACGAACTTCGTCGGCCCCGAGCCCGCGCCCGCGGTCGACCACGACATCATGCTCTCCCCCAACTCGGGCGAGACGGTCACCGAGGCCGTCTCGTTCGTCACCACGCAGACTCTGCTCCGCGTGTCGACGGGCGCGTGCCCGCGCGCGCTCCTCACGACGATCGCGCCCTACCGCTACATCCGGGTGACCAACCCCACCGCCGGGGATCTCGTGGCGGACCTTTCGCTCGCGACAGGCTTCAACACGACGCTCGTGGCGTACCGTGGCCTCGCTGGGCCGCCCCTCACGAGCGAGCGGAACGCGTGCTCCGGCACGAACAACGACTCCTGCGGCGCCGCGGTCGCGGGCGCCGACTCGTGCCTCACGAGCGTGACCATCGCGGCGGGCGAGAGCATCTACCTGCTCGCGCAGGCGGTCTCCAACGCCGCGGGCGCGACCACGTTCAGCGCGACGACGCAGTAGGCGCGGCGCGGAGGCGCGCCGCTTCGATGCCCCCCCGGGCCGCGCCATGCTGTACGCTCTGGCGACGTGGCGACCCCGGAGCCCAGCGCCCGATTTCGGTTCTTCTCGCTCGTCGGGGCGGTGTGGGCGCGCGTGGAGCGGTGGTGGGCGGGCGTGCGCGCGCTCTTTCGCCGCCGGCGGCGCCGGCTCCAGGCCGAGGCGCGCATCGTCGGCGCGGAGGTGCTGCAGCTCGGCGCGCAGCTCTGGGACAAGGTGGACGACCTGCCGTTCGTCCCCGCGTCCTTCAAGCTGACGCCGATCCGCACGCAGTTCTACGGCCACGGGGCGTTCATGGGCGCCTCGCCCGCGCTCCTCGCGGACGCGAAGTGGAAGCGCATCCTCGCGTTCCTCATGCCCGACGTGTTCGAGCAGATCCGCGCGGCGCTCGAGGCGGGCGCGGATCCCACGAAGATCATCCCGATGCTGGAGAACAACCCGGTGGTCGCGGCGTTCGGCGTGTCGCGCGGGGCCGAGTCGGCAGGCGACGACGAGAGCCCGCTCCACCTGTCGGGCATCGAGTGGGATCTCTTCGTCGACCGCGAGCTGTTCCCGGTGTGGGAGGCGGCCCGCGGCGACGCGGCGGCGCTCGACGCGCTGATGGAGCGGGTCCTGGACACCTCGCTCATCGCCCACGCGACGCCCGCCGACACCATCCAGGAGGCGATGGGCATCTGCCAATACCAGGACGTGCGCAAGACGCCGAAGACCGGGCTCGGCGGCGTGGAGGTCGACTCCTGGCTCGACCTCTTCGCGCGCGCGCTCACCCTCGACAAGGCCGACGACCTCGGCGAAGCCATCGCCGCGATGGCGAAGGACCCCCGCAGCGCCTCG
>CAZHGG010000479.1:0-5444 GCA_964531755.1 uncultured Polyangiaceae bacterium | reverse complement strand
GACGCGGGCGAGGTCAGGTTGTGAGGTGCACCTCGCGGTGGCCCACGCGGCAGCTCCCCACGCGCAGGGTGAGCGCGCCCTCGCCCCGCACGAGCAGCCGCACGCGCGCCTCGCCGGTGTTGCCGCGGCTGCGCTGGAAGTAGAGCGCGCCCGAGCCGTCGTAGAGGCCTCGCCCCCAACCGTCGAGGTGCCCGAGGGTGGCGCGCGCGTCGGCGGCGTCGACGGTCGCGGAGCCCTCGGTCGTCACCGTCACGCGCACGGGCTCGGCGTGCTCGAGCGCGGTCGCCGACGCGAGCACGTTCGTGGGCAGGTAGCCCACGTTGCGCACCGTGAGCGTCACGCGCGCGAGCCCCTCCCCGAGGCGCTCGACGACGGGCGCGTCGAGATCGAGCCGCGGCGCGAGGGAGGCGACCCGCGCGAACGCCGCGCTCTGCCGCTCGCACACCTCCGCCAGCAGCTCGTACGGCGGGTTCCAGAGGCCCACGCGCGGGTCGACGCCGCCGACCTCGACGCGCCCGAGCTGCGGGTGCTCGGTGGGGCGCCACGGGCGCACGACGCGGCCGGCGTTGTGGGCCGCGTCCCACTTGCCGAGCGCGATCATCTCGGGGCGCCCGAGCTCGGAGTACGCGAGCACGAAGCGCTTCTTGCGCGGCATGCCGATGCGCGCGAAGAGGTCCCACAGCTCCACCACGTAGGCGATGGCGCCGCGCTGGTGGAACGCGTAGTCGGTGAGGTCGCCGTGCAGCGGCTTGTCGGGCTCGTAGGTGAACTCCTCGAAGCCCGAGACCATCGGGTACCCGGTGAGCGCCTCGCTCCACGCGCCGATCTGGCGGAAGAGCGCCAGATCCTGCTCGTTCAGCTTCGTGTCGGGCAGGTGCCCGAGCGGGCGGATGAACACGCCGCCGAACGTGTGGCCGTTGAGCCAGGCGAAGATCTCCGGGTGCTTCGAGGTGAACTCGACCACCGCGCGCGCCTCGGGCTCGGAGAGCGCGAAGGCGCCTGCGCCCGCCTGCTCGTGCGGGGGCGCCCACGACCAGGGGAAATTCCTGTTGAGATCCGAGTGGTTGTCCGAGAGAAAGTGCGGGCTCGGGATGGTGTGGCCGTCGAAGCCTTCGATGCGACCCTCGGGGTAGAGCTTGTAGAACGGGCCCTCGTCCTCGATGAGGCGAGGCAACATGAGGCCAGGCACCTCGGCGCTCTCCACGTATTCGCCGCACGGATCGGGCACGCGCATCAGCAGGGCGAGCCCGTCGCCGTCGACGTCCTCGGAGACCCACCGCGCCGGCAGGCCGGGGCGGTCGTCGCGCGGGGCCGAGCGCACGTAGCGGCCGGTCTTGAGCACCGCCTCGGCGCCGTCCGGCGACATGCGCGGGAGCACCATCCAGAGCACGTCCTCGAGCGCGCGCGCGGCCGGCGCGGGCAGGTCGCGGAAGTCGCCGCGGGGGTCGAGCTGGAACGCGATCGCGTCCTCGGCCATCGCGAGCGCCATGCTCGAGCCGGCGAGCTCGCTCGCGTGCATGTTGCCGTCGACCCACACGGCGGGGCGCACCCGGTCCGGGTCGCGGCCGATCGTGAGGAGCCACAGCGCGCGCCCCTCGGGGGTCTGTCCGATCGACGTGAGGCGCACGACCTCGGGGAACGCGGCGGCCCACGCCTTCACCTGCGCGGTGAGCGCGTCGTAGTCGAGGTAGTCTGCGCGAAAGCCGCGAGAGAGCGCGGCGAGGGCGGCGCGGGCGTCGCTGGTGGAGGGAGCCGTCATGGGGCGGACGATACCACCTCGCGCTCACCTCCTACGCTAAGGCGACCTCGAGCCTGGCCCGGGCTTCGGCCAGCGGGAGGGGCATGAGCGCCCAGTAGTCCCACCTCCCCATCACGTCGACCCGCACGGCTCGCCCGCGGAGAAAGGCGGCGAGGGCGCGCTCTGCATCGAACGCACCTCGCGCGGGCGTGACGGCCGCGGGGCTCACACGTAGGCCGAGCTGGAACGTCGCGAGCACGATGACGATAAACGTGAACGCGTCGCCCTCGACGAACCCGCAGTAGAAGGCGCCGAGCTCGCACTCGCCCGCCGGGTCCGTGTCGTAGCCGTTCAGGACATGCAAGAGATCGTGGTGCACCATGCGCTCGGGGATGCCGTTCCTCTCGCCGGGGAACGTGATGCCCTTGGCGCGGAAGTGGTCGGCCACCGCGCGGCCGAAGGAGCCCTCGGGGCTCGCGGAGAGGGCGTGAAACCGCGCGGCCAGAGGCGCGTCCCGATGAAGGCCGAGGACGAACAGGAGCGCCCGAGCCATACCGGCCAATCCCTCTTCTTCCCAGGTGCGCTGAAAGAGGCGCCGCGCGTCCGGTGAGCGCGAGGCGAGCGCCCGCTTGACCGTGAGCACCCGGCCCTTGCGCAGCGCGGGCGGGAGAGCGGCCCAATGGGAGCGGACGCCGAGCTCCTCGGCCATCGCGTGCACGGCCCGCTCGCGCGCGAGGGAGACCTCGCCCTCGATGCACGCCACGATGACGAGCGCATCGACGAGCGCGCGGCGCATGCCGGGCGACGGGAACGCCGCGGACACCGTGGGCCCCGACGCGGCGGGAGACGGGACGCCGAGAGCGCGCCGACACACCTCCACGAGGTGCGCCGTGCGTTCAGGAGGCGGGCCCTCCGCGCCCGCGATCTTCTCGATCGCGCAGAGCGCCGCCGTGCCCTGCGCCGCCGACAAGTCCAGCGCACGCGCGAGGGAGCCTGACTCGATGGACGCGACGTCGCTCATGGCCGCATCATTGCAACTAGGGTTGCAATGTCAAGGCGGGCCGCGACGCGCTACGATGGCAGCGTGCCTCCCTCGAAGAAGAAGCTCCGGCGCGACTCGGGCCGACCTCGAGGCGAGCCGATCGAGACGGCCGTGCTCGAGTGCACCCTCGAGGAGATCGCAGAGCACGGCGTCGACGGCGTGAGCGTGGAGCGAATCGCGCGAGCGGCCGAGGTGAACAAGACGAGCGTCTACCGCCGCTTCGGCTCGCGCGACGCCCTCATCGCGGCTGCGCTCGAGCGTGTCGCGAACGACGTCGGCGGAAAGCTCGCCGACCGTGGCTCCCTTCGGAACGATCTCGAGCTCGTCGCCGAGGAGGTGGCTCGTCTGCTTCGAACCCCGCACGGCGAGGGCCTCGCGCGCGCCGCCTTCACCGACCCGGGCGCCAGCGAGCTCGGGGCCCTCGCGGCCCGCCAAATGGGCAAACCACGGGCGGCGGCGCACGCCATGGTCGAGCGGGCGCGAGCGCGCGGAGAGTGGTCCACCACCGCGTCTCCCGAGGTCGCGCTCGCCGCCCTCGTCGGCGCGCTCCTTCACCGCGCCTTGCTCGAGCGCGCCCCGCTCACGCCCGCCTACGTTCGCCAGGTGGTCGACCTCGTCGCCGCCGGAGTCGCGCCACGGACGCCCGCGCGGTGAAGCGCGGCGCCCGCGACTTGATGGCGGCAGCGCGCCCCAGACCGGAACCCTCGGCGACGAGCGACTGGAGGTTCAGGCGCTTGCGCGTGAACCAGCGTGCAGGAGGAGGGGCGGCGCGAGCGGCATTGCTCTGACCGTTGCGTCGTGGCTCCCGCGGCCCGATGCTTCGCGCATGGCAGCGATCGACGACGTCTTTCCTCCCGACATCGTAGCAGACTTCGCCGCAAAGCTCGCGAACGCGACGCCGCTCGCGCGGCACCGATACGAGGTCCTGACGGCGCACGGTCCTTTCCCGTCAGACGACAGCGCGGCGTACATCCTTCGCCAGCTCCGCGCGAGGCGCCGCGTGGGAGGCCTACCTGGACGCGGCCGCAGCGACGGGGCTACTCGACGACGACCTCACGAACCGGATGCGGAGCGACGTCGACCACAACATCAGGTCTGCGCGGGCCGAGTGCCTCGCCGCGTGGTTTTTCGTCGCGAAGCGAGGCGTCCCAATTACGCCGCGTCCGCGCGGCCGTGGCGCGAGCGTGCTGGAGTTTCGCGCGGAGCATCCGGCGGGCGCATTCAACGTCGAGGTCAAGGCTCCGTTCGTCGAGCGCCCGGGCAAACACTGGAGCGGCAACGACGCGGGCGTGCTGCAAGCGCGCTTTCTGGAGGCGCAAGGGCAGTTCGACCACGGGACGCCCAACGTGCTCGTCATCGTCCCGCAGCTCCGCATTTCGGTCGCGGAGCATCGTCGTCAGTTCGTCGAGGCGTTCATCGGACAGCACATGATTTCCGTCCCTATCTCGCTCGACGACAGCCCAGCCCCCGAGCCGCACGGATTCTTCAAGCCCGATGGTCGCCTTGCGAAGCAATGGGGGAGCGAGGGCCCGCGCTACACGCGAGTGAGCGCGGTCGTCGTCATCGAGGAGCACTACCACGACCGCGCCGCGCTTCGTTCGACGTTCACGGCCGAGCAGCTCGAAGACGCCGCGAAGCGGCACGACGTCGACGTTATCGAGAGCGCGATGCGGGAGAAGATTCGCAACCTCTCCTCGCGCGACGAGCTCATGATGGTCGAGTACGAGGTCCACGTCATCCACAATCCGTTCGCGACGCTTCCCATCGGCGAAGACGTCTTCGCCCCTTTCCCACGCTTCGTCCGGCGAGAGAACGCCGGGAACATCACGATGCACTGGACCGACAAGATCGAGGGAGAGCCCGATGGCGACGATTGACCGGCGCATCGCTACAGCCGACGAGGTCCGCGCGCTCGCAACGGAGCAGGAAGGCGAGACGCTCGACTTCAAGGCCATCGCGCATGCCGACCAGTGGTGGGAGCTGGCGAAAGACGTCGCCGCGTTCGCGAATCACCTCGGCGGGGTCAACCTGTCGGCGCGAGCGAGCAGCCTGACCGACTGCCGCAGCTCCGCGGGCTTCCGCCCGACAAGGTCGCGGACGCTCTCCTGACCGAGCTTGTGGATGGCCGTCGGTCAGCGGTCGCGGTCGCGGTCGTCGAAGCGCGCGAGCGCCGCTGCGTCGTCGCGGGCGCGGTCCCGCACCTGCCGCAAGGCTCCGGCTTGGTCGGAGACGAACGCGAGCTGGCCGCCGCTCGCCTCGTAGACGACGGAGAGCCGCTTGCAGTCGCGACAGCGCAGCTCGAACGTTCGCGGATGGTGCCCGGGCCGGCATCGCCAGTCGAACGCGACTTCGCGGAGGTCCTCCTTTCGGACCCAGGGGAGCGATGCACCACACGCCCGGCATGCGTCGACGGGCGCCGGGCGAGCCACGCTCGTATCGAACACGACGCGACGACCGACCATGTGGAGTCGATCGCATCAGCATCGTCGCTGGTCAAGGGCGAGCGGTCAGGGAGCCGGTCAGGTTTGCCGGCGAATGCCGCTTTTTGCGGCGAAAATGGGTGCCGGAGGAGGGAGTCGCTCGACCGTGCACGGAGGCTCTGCGAAGTGCAGGGTCGGCGACGAGCGACGAAGCCATCAACTTCGCCCACCGGGAATTCGGCGT
>CAZHGG010000478.1:0-5447 GCA_964531755.1 uncultured Polyangiaceae bacterium | reverse complement strand
CGTGTGGCAGGGGGGCCGCTGCGATCGGCCACTCGCGACGGATTTCTAGGCCCCGGCGGGCATCACGACGGCCGGCGCGCCCGCGCGCGGGCGGCGTGCTAGGCTCTCGCGCGTGCGGCAAGCCATCGGCATCGCGGCGATCGCCGCCGTGGCGCTCTCGGCGGGGGCGTGCGCGAGTGAGCCCGCGGCGCCGCCGGCGAGCGAGCCGCCGTGCACGGCGAGCCTCGGCGAGGAGCCAGGCGCCGACCTCGTCCTCGGGGGCGGGGGGGCGTGCTCGACCACGCTGCGGCTCGCGCTTCGCGTGGCGACGGGCTCCCCCGAGGCCCCCGTCTGGGCGAGCGCGGGAGGCCCCACGAGCCCCGTGCGGGTCCGCGGGGCGTGGTCGCTCTCGGGGACGGCGGCCGCCCGCACCGTCGCGCTCGAGAACACCTCCGGCGCGCCCGTCACAGTGGTGGGCCTCGAGTGGTCGACGAAGGAGGGAGAGGGCCTCGGGCTCGGGGTCGATCGCCTGCTGCACAACGGCTACCAGAGCTGGTCCTACACGGGCGTCGAGGCGATCCCCGCCGCGCTCGCGCCCGCGCTCGGGACCGCGCCGCACGGGGGCGACAACGAGGCCGTGCTCGGCGAGCTCGCCGGGGTCTCCTGGTGGTGGGGCGCCGCCACGAACGCGCGTGGGGTGGGCGTCACCGTGGGCGCGGACGGCGGCACGGTGCTGAAGACCTACGTCGCGCTCGACGGCGAGGGCGCGCCTCGGCTCCGCGTCGTGCAGGGGGCCACGGGCGACGCCATCACGCTCGCGCCCGGCGAGACCCGCGCCCTCGACGGCCTCTACGTCGCGCTGGGCGACGCGCGCGCGAGCCTCGACGACTACGCGCGGCACGTCGCCCGCCTCCACCCGCCCGCGACGCCGCGGCAGCCCGCCCTGGGGGGCTGGGGCTCGTGGAACATGTATTATACAAATATTACGGCGGCGACGCTCCGCGAGGAGGCGGCGTTCGCGGGGGCGACGCTCGCGCCCCTCGGGCTCCGGGATTTCCTGCTCGACGACGGCTACGAGGCGCGCTGGGGCGCGTGGTCGGCGACGCCCGCGTTCGGTGCAGACCTCGCCACGTTGAACGGCGAGCAGGCCGGCGCCGGCCTCCGCCCCGCGCTGTGGCTCGCGCCCTTCTACGTCGCGGTGGAGGCGCCCGAGGTCGCGGCCCACCCCACGTGGTTCGTCCACCAGGCCGACGGCAAGCTGCGCACGTTCAACAACGTGGGGCCCACCTACGCCACGCTCGACGTCACCCACCCGGAGGCGCGCGCCTTCGTCACCGACCAGCTGCGGCAGCTCCGGGCGTGGGGCTACCGAACGCTCAAGCTCGATTTTCTCTTCGGCGGCGCCACGGAGGGCGTGCGCCAGAAGCCGGTCACCTCACTCGAGGCCTACGCGCTCTGGATGAAGACCCTCCGCGAGGCCGTTCCGGACGTGCACCTCACGGGCTGCGGGGCCCCGGTGCTGCCGTCGGTGGGCTGGGTGGACAGCATGAGGATCGGCCCCGACATCGCGTTCGTCACGAGCCCGGAGCCCACGTACCCGTTCCTCAGCGCGGAGGCGCGCCACGTGGCGTTTCGCGCCCACACCGACGCGTTCTGGGCGCTCGACCCGGACGTCGTGCTCCTCCGCGGCGGGCGCATCACCGACGCCGAGGCCTTCACCGTGGCGGTCTTCTCGGCGCTGTCGGGCGGCAACTACCTGCTCGGCGACGCGCGCCAGGCGAGCGCAGCGAGGCGCGCGATGGCGCTCGCGCCCGAGCTGCTCGCGCTCTCCCGCGACGGCGTGGCGGCGCGCCCGCGCGACCTCATGAGCGCCGCTGATCCAAAGCTCTTCCCGAGCCCGCTCTTCATGGGCAACACCGACACCGAGGTCCCCCACGTGTGGCGCAAGTCGACGCCGGACGGCGCCCACGGGGCGCTCGGGGTGTTCGCCTGGGCGGCCGAGTCGTTCTCCGCCGACCTCGAGCTGCCCAACACGGCGGAGGAGCTCGTCCCCTCACCGTCGGGCGCCCTCACGCGCGCACCCGCGCCGAAGCGCGCGGGCGTCCCCACGCACGGCGCGAGGCTCTTCGTATGGTGAGGCGCTGGCTCGCCCCGACGGCGCTCGCGGGGCTCGTGCTCGCCTCGTGCATCAAGGAGCCGTTCGACCCTCAGAACCTGGGCCCCCCCGTCTTCGTGAAGGTGGCCCTCCTCACGCCCGAGCCCAACGAGGAGCCCTGGGAGCGCGAGAGCGACCACGCGGTGCTCTGGCATGCGCCCGACGTCCCGACGCCGCCTTCGCCGCTCGGCGCCGTGTCGCTGTCGCTCGACGACGGCGCGACCTGGACGCCCCTGCCCATCCCGCAAATCGACCTCCGACGCAGCCGCGCCCGGGTGCGCGTGCCGGCGACGGGCGGTACACACCTGCGCGTTCGGGTGCGCCTGGGCGAGTACGCGGCCGACTCGGGCGCCATCCCCATCGCGCCGTCACGAAAGAAGCAGTACCGGTTCACCCGAATAGGGACCGATCTCCCGTTCGGCGCGCGGGACGGCATGGGCGGGCTCGTCTTCAATGGCCGCATGTACGGGATCGGGGGCTGGAACCCCGTTCTGTACACGTACGGCTCGGTCAACGACGTGTGGAGCAGCGCCGACGGCGTCGCCTGGACGCTCGTCAAACCAAACACCTACCAGGACCCGAACACGTTCGACCTCAACGCCGACTGGAGCGGTCGCCACTGGGGAGGCTATGCGGTGCACGACGGGAAGATGTTCCTCGTCGGCGGGGACCCCGTCACCGTCTCCCAGCGCGACGTCTGGAGCTCGACCGACGGCGTGACCTGGAAGAACGTGACGCAGGAGAGCGCGTACCCCTTGCGGGTACTCCACGTGACGTTCGCGTTCAACGACCGGCTGTGGGTCGTGGGCGGTCAGACGCTGCACGGCACCACCACGCCCGAGGTGTTCGGCGACGTGTGGAGCAGCCGCGACGGGGCGACTTGGGAGCGCTCCCCAGACGCCCAGCCCCCGCGCTGGGGAGAGCGCGGCATGATCGGGGGCAACGCGGTGTTTCGTGGGCGAATGTGGCTCGTCTCGGGCGGCATCTACGAACAACAGGGCTACCGCCCGGACCGCACCGAATACGACGACGTCTGGTCGACGAGCGACGGCACGAGCTGGAAGCGGGAGCTCCTCCATACTCCGTTTCGACCGCGCAGCTACCACAACGTCGCGGTCTTCGACGACAGGCTCTGGGTGCTGGGCGGCTATGGCACCGATTACGTCCTAGGCGAGGAGGGGAACCTCGCCGACGTGCACTACACCTCCGACGGCCGAAACTGGTATTCGATCGATGTCCCTCCTGGCTTCGTCGGGCGCCACGCTGCCACGTCCTGGGTGCACAACGGGGCGATCTACTGGGGCTCGGGGAACGCGGTCGACGGCGCGGGAAAGTGGATCTCCGACATGTGGAAGATCACGCCGCCGCCGTGAGCCGTCGTGCGGGCGGGTCGCCTACTGCGGGCAGGGCGTGCCGAGCGGCGCGGGCGCAGGCACGACGGCGATTCCGGTCTTCTGAAACGTGGAGTGGAAGCAGCCGTACTGGTACCGCACGGCCTCGAGGCGACGGTAGACGCCGTGGCCGTCGAACGTGCCCTCTGCGTTCTTGTTGTCGTACTGCGCGACGACCCCGGTGAAGCGCTTGCCCTCGGCGCTCGTGAGGTTCTGCTTCACCGGGTACGCGACCGGCTGGTCGAGGCCCACGAGCGCCTGCCCCGCGCGCATGCTCGGCCACACCTCCGCGCCCGCGCGCGGGTGACCATAGCCGAGCACCATGGCGTCGAAGATATCGGCGTTGAAGTAGCTGTCGTCCTTGCCGACGGGCTCGTAGATCGAGCGCGTCGGGTGGCCGGGCAGGGGCCGCCGGCCGAGGCGCGGCGTCGAGACGAGCGGGTCCATCACCTCGAGCGCGGTCTCGATGAGGTGCAGCGCCGGGTGCATGAAGGTGACCTGCTCGCGTGTGCCGATGAGCAGCCGGATGAGGTTGTAAGCGTTGGGAATGACCGTGAGCCTCAGCACGAAGTAGGTCCAGAAGCCGCCCGCCCCGGTGGGCACAGCCGCCTGGATCCGCGGCTCGATCGCCGACACGAGGTTCGTGTACATGCCGCCCATGCTCTGCCCCTGGACGCTGAGGCGCGAGAGGTCGAGCTTGTAGGCCGTCGCCCCAGCGGGGAGGCTCGCGCCGGCGCAGCCGTCGAGCACGGACTTCGGGATCTCGGACTTGGCGAGCGCGTCGATGAGCAGGCGCGACTCGAGCATTCCCTGCCGGAAGGTGTCGCGCACGGCGGGCAGGTTGTTCAAGTTCACGTAGTCGAACGACTTGGCGCCGGGCACGCGGTCGGGGCTGATGGGCATCGCGGCGCCGGCCATCGCGAAGCCGAGCGGGGCGAGGGTGGCGGCGGGCCACACGTCGAACGGATCGCCCTTCGTGCCGCCATCGATGAACTCCCGCGCGACGCCGCCCGAGCCGTGGAAATACACGACGAGCGGATAGCCGCCCTGCGGCATGACCGTCTTCGGGATCGAGAACGACACGACGACCGACTCGTCGCGCTGCTTCTTCGGCACCCCGTCCTCCCCGAGCTCGAAGAGGCCCTCGGCGTCGAACGGCGCCTTCCCTCGCTGAAACTGGGGCAGCTCGATCGTCGCCGTGACGTGGCAAAAGGGTGCATTCTGCAGGGAAGGCACCGCCTCGAGGGCGTACGACGCGGTCGCCACCGGGAACCGCTCGGACACGCGCTTCGCGAGCGCGGCCGTGTCGGCCACCACGTCACCGGTGGTGAACACCGTCGCGGCGGCCACGTCGGTCCGCGCGACGCCGAGGGTGTCGAGCGTCGCGAGGAGCGGCGCGTACAGGCCGCGGAGCGCCTCGCCGCGAGGACCCGCAGGCGCCTCGCCGCGCAAGACCGGCTCGAAGGCCTGCGCCGGCGCCACGCCGCGACCGGCCGCGTCGGTGAACGAGCGGCGCACCACGAACGCGTACTTCGTCGACGGCGCGAGGACGACGCCGGGGCGCGCCGCGAGCGAGAGCAGGTGCTCGGGCACGTACCCGTCGGGCGCCGGCGCGCCCGCGACCAGGGGATAGAGCTTGCCGCGGTCGGGGCTCTTGTCGTCGACGTCCACGAGCAACACCGGCGCGTCCTTCGTGGCCGCGAACGCGTCGGTCTCCTTGCGCTCGCCGAGCGGCGCGTCGAAGCGGAAATAGGCCACGGGGACGACGGGGAAGCCCTTCCGCCCCTCGGTGAGCTTCTTGAACTCGTCGATGATGGCGAGGGCGGGGTTCGGGAAGCTCTTGAGGTCGGGCGCGCCCGCGGCGGTGAGCCGCAGATCGGAGGGATACGGGAGGTCCCAGAACGCGCCCTCGGCGGCGAGAT
>CAZHGG010000477.1:0-5457 GCA_964531755.1 uncultured Polyangiaceae bacterium | reverse complement strand
GACGTGCTGCTCACCGGCGCGCCGTCGCCGCCGACGGCGCGGCGCCGCGCGCGCGGCCGCGCGGGCCGGGTCACCCTGGTGGCTCCGCGTGGCGAGGTGGGGCTCGTCGCGGAGTTGTCGGGACCCGACCGGCTTGTGCTAAGTGCCGAGCGGGTGGCGATGCCGCTCGTCGCGACCGACGCGACGGGGGAGGCTCCGCCCCGAGGAGCCAACGCCCGCATGGACCCGAAGGACACCGCCCACGCGCAGACCGCGGCCCCGCCGCTCGGCGCCCACGACGTGCTCGCCGACGTGCCCCTCGTCGTGCGCGTGGAGATCGGCGCCGCGGAGCTCTCCGCGAGCGCGTGGGCCGACACCCGGCCTGGCGACGTCTTGGCCCTCGGCCGCGGGGTCGGCGAGCCGGTGGTCTTGCGGGTCTCGGGCACCGAGGTCGGCCGGGGCGAGCTCGTGGCCATCGAGGGAGAGCTCGGCGTGCGGGTGCTCTCGCGCGCAGGCGCGCGCGCCTCGGGTGACGAGGTGGCCTCGTGAGCCCGCGCCTCGCGCTCGTCGCCGCGCTGGCCGTCGCGGCGGCCGCCGCGGCGTCGCTCGCCGGCTGCTCGAAGCCCTCGACCGACACCGCGCCGCCCGCGTCCTCCGCGTCCTCCGCGTCCTCCGCGGCCCCCGCCGAGGCCGGCGCGGCCGAGGCGCCGTCGGGCGCGCCCCAATCCGCGAAGGGCCCGCGCGCGTTCGCCGGCTCGTACACGACCACCGCCGTCACGGCGATCACCGTGCCCGAGGGCGCCAAGTGGAAGGGCGAAGACGGCAAGGAGGGCGTCGGCGACGGCAAGCTCACCCTCGAGATCGCCGCGAACGACGCGGTCACCGGCACCTTCGAGGGCGCCCTGGGCGCGGGCTTCGTGGAGGGCCGCCGCGAGGGCGACGTGGTCACCGCCACGCTCCGCCCGAAGGAGGCCGACGACAACGGCTTCTACGGCACCCTCACCGCGAAGCTCGCGGGCGAGCAGCTCGCCGGCACGCTCTCAGCGTCGCGCGCGAACGCGGGCCTCGTGCGCGAGGGCAAGGTCACGCTCGCGGGGAAGCACTAGGCACGTCCGCATGATCCGCCGCACGCACTACCTCCACTGGGCGTTCGAGCACGTCGGCCGCGCCGAGTTCGACCTCGCCTCGAGCGGCATCGCCTCGTTCGGCGAGCGCGAGCTGCCGCCTATTGATTCACCCGTAGATTCGAGGGCTTACGCGTGGCTCGTCGAGGCCATCGCCGCGGCGAACTCGGTGCCCGAGGCGTGCGTCGTCCCCACCCTGGGCACGTCGCACGCGCTGTTCGTCGCCATGAGCGCGCTCGTCAACCCAGGCGACGAGGTGCTGGTCGAGACGCCCGCGTACGAGCCCCTCGTGGCCGTGCCGGAGCTGCTCGGCGCCCGCGTCGTGCCCTTCGTGCGCCGCCCCGAGGCCCGCTACCTGCTCGAGCCGAACCAGGTCGCCGCCAAGATGACCGACCGCACGAAGCTCGTGGTCGTGTCGAACCTCCACAACCCCACGGGCGTGCACACGCCGCTCGAGGTGCTGGGCGATCTCGCGACCCTCTGCGCCGAGCGCGGCGTGCCGCTGCTCGTGGACGAGGTGTACGCGCCGTTCGCGTCGCGCACGCTCGGCATCGCGGCGACCTCGGCCTCGCAGCTCGGCGCCAACGTCGTGTGCGTGTCGAGCCTCACCAAGTGCTGGGGCGCGGGCCCGCACCGCATCGGCTGGGTGGTCGCGAGCGCCACCGTGGCCGACGCGTGCCGCGCGCACCTCATGACCACCGTGGGCCACCTCTCGGTGGGCCACGCCGCCCGCGGCGCGCACATGTTCCGCCACCTCGAGACCCTCACCGCGCGCGCCACGGTCGACCTCGCGAAGAAGCGCGATCGCGTCGCCGCGTGGATGGCGAGGCGCACCGATCTGTCGTGGAGCGCGCCCGAGCACGGGCTCTTCGGCTTCGCCACGCTGAACAAGCCCCGCCCGGCCGCCGGGGAGACCCTGCGCGCCCGCCTCGAGCGAGGCCAGCGCGAGCGCAACGTGCTCGCCGTGCCGGGCGCGTTCTTCGGCGTCCCCGACGGCCTCCGGGTCGCGTGGGCGCTGCCGGACGACCGGCTCGACGAGGCGCTCCGGCGGCTCGGCCAGGTGCTCGACCAGCCGTAGCGGGGCCCGCGCGCCCCGCGCGTCGGCGCGCATGACCTCGCGCAAGTGCGCGTAAGCACGAGGAAGAAGGCGCGTATACACGCCGCGAGGCGCGCGTTACGCTGCGCCATGGCCCAATCCTCCGATCCCCGCGAGCCCGCCGCCGCCGCCCCCGCCATCGTCGTCGAGGACGACCGCACCGGCATGGACCCGGTCACGCTGAAGCGGGCGTTCCTCGACCACCTGAACTTCTCGCTCGGCAAGCGCACGCACTCGGCCACGGGTCTCGACCGCTTCTTCGCGCTCGCGCTCACGGTCCGCGACCGCCTCTCGTACCGGTGGGCGCAGACCCAGGAGACCTACGCGCGCGAGGACGCCAAGCGGGTCTACTACCTCTCGGCGGAGTTTCTCCTCGGGCGCGCCCTCTCGAACAACCTGCACGCGCTCGACCTCTACGACAAGGCGCTCGAGATCCTGGAGGAGTCGGGGCTGCACCTCGCCGACCTGCTCGAGGAGGAGCCCGACGCGGGGCTCGGCAACGGCGGCCTCGGCCGCCTCGCCGCGTGCTTCTTGGACTCGATGGCCACGATCGGCCTGCCCGGGTACGGCTACGGCATCCGCTACGAGTTCGGCATCTTCGAGCAGGTCATCAAGAACGGCTGGCAGGTCGAGCGCCCGGACGAGTGGCTCCGGTTCGGGAGCCCCTGGGAGCACGTCCGGCCCGAGTACGCGGTGACCGTGAATTTCGGCGGGCGCGTGGTGCAGACCGTGAACGAGCGCGGCAGCCTCGTGGCGACCTGGGTCGACACGCAGCGGGTGCTGGGCGTGCCCTTCGACACCCCCATCGCGGGCTACCGGAACGACACCGTGAACACGCTGCGCCTCTGGCAGGCGCGCTCGAGCAACGACTTCGATCTCCAGGTCTTCAACGACGGCGACTACGTGCGCGCCGTCGAGGACAAGAACGAGAGCGAGATCATCAGCAAGGTGCTCTACCCGAACGACCACAACCAGGCCGGCCGCGATCTGCGCCTGAAGCAGGAGTACTTCTTCGTCGCGTGCGCCATCGCCGACATCGTGCGCCGCTACAAGAAGACCCACGAGTCGTTCGACCAGTTCGCCGAGAAGAACGCCATCCAGCTGAACGACACGCACCCGGCGATCGCGGTCGCCGAGCTCATGCGCGTGCTCGTCGACCTCCACCAGGTGCCCTGGGATCACGCCTGGCAGATCACCGTGGGCACCCTCGGCTACACGAACCACACGCTGCTCTCGGAGGCCCTCGAGCGCTGGCCCGTCGCCATGTTCGAGCGCCTGCTCCCGCGGCACCTGCAGATCATCTACGAGATCAACCGCCGCTTCCTGCGCTCGGTGCAGCTGCGCTTCCCGGGCGACGAGGGGCGGCTCGTGCGTATGTCGATCATCGAGGAGGGCGCCGAGAAACACGTGCACATGGCGCACCTCGCGGTGGTGGGCTCGCACGCGGTCAACGGCGTGGCGGCGCTGCACACGCAGCTCTTGAAGCGCGACGTCTTGAAGGACTTCGCGGAGATCTCGCCCGAGAAGTTCTCGAACAAGACGAACGGCGTCACTCCGCGGCGCTGGCTCCACCACTGCAACCCGGCGCTCTCGGCGCTCATCTCCGAGGCCATCGGCGACGGGTGGCTCACGAACCTCGACGAGCTCGAGCGCCTGAACCCGCTCGCGAGCGACGCGGCGTTCGTCGAGCGCGTGCGCGCCATCAAGCGCGCCAACAAGGTCGATTTCGCGGCGCACGTGCACCACAAGCTCGGCCTGCGCTTCGACCCCGACTCGCTCTTCGACGTGCAGATCAAGCGCCTGCACGAGTACAAGCGCCAGCTCCTGAACGCGCTGCACGTGGTGCGGCTCTACCTCGACGCGAAGCGCGATCCGAAGACGCTGGAGGTGCCGCGGACGGTGCTCTTCGGCGCGAAGGCCGCGCCCGGCTACCGCACCGCGAAGCTCATCATCAAGCTCATCGGCGCGATCGGCGACGTGGTGAACGGCGACCTCGATCTGCGCGGCCGGCTGCGCGTGTCGTTCCTGCCGAACTACAAGGTGTCGCTCGCGGAGCGCATCATCCCCGCGTCCGATCTCTCCGAGCAGATCTCCACGGCCGGCAAGGAGGCGTCCGGCACCGGCAACATGAAGCTCATGATGAACGGCGCGCTCACGATCGGCACGCTCGACGGCGCCAACGTGGAGATCCTCGAGGCGGTCGGCGCGGAGAACTTCTTCCTCTTCGGCCTCACGGTCGACCAGGTGGCCGAGGTGAAGAAGGACTACAACCCGCGGCGCATCTACGAGGAGAACCCCCGCGTGCGCGAGGTGCTCGACCTCATCTCGTCCGGGTTCTTCAGCGGCGAAGATCCGGGCCTCTTCCGCCCCCTCACCGACGGCCTCCTCGGGCACGACGAGTACATGGTGCTCGCCGACTTCGAGGACTACGCGATGTGCCAGCAGCGGGTGTCCGCGGCGTTCGCCGACCAGGCCGCGTGGCACGCGAAGGCGTTGCGTAACATCGCGAACTCAGGCCGGTTTTCGTCCGACCGCACGATCCACCAGTACGCCTCGGAGATCTGGGACGCGAAGCCGGTGCGCATCCACCTGAAGGGCTGAGGCGACGAGGGGATGGGTCGCCCGCCCGACCACCATCGCGGGGGACCCGGCCTCAACGTGCGGAGACGGCCGAGCCGTCTGGTAGGCTGACCTCCTGGAGCAGCGCCGGCGATCCCACCCTGTGGCGTGGTGCGGGCGGCCGAGACCGGGCGTCTCGCTCGCGGTCTCGTTCGTGGCCGCGGCGTGGACCTGGACCGCGGCGGCCAGCGCGGACGATCACGCCGGCGGGACAGGGACCGTGACCCCGAGCCCCTCACCCCCCAGGACGCGGGAGGCTCGCTTCGCGCTCGCGCTCGCGGGGTCGCCCGATCCCGTGGAGCGCTGCGGAGGAGCGCGGCCCGTGCGCGAGGCCGTCGCGCGGCGCCTCCGTCGACCCGTCTTCGTCGAGCCCGATGCCCCCGAGCCCGCGGATTTCACGCTCACCGTCACCACGCGCGAGGTGCCCGGCCGGCGGTGGCTCGCGCACATCGCCGAGGCGGAGGGCGACGGTCGCGAGCTCGGCGACCGAACGGTCACGCTGGACGCGCCGAGCTGCGCGGCCGGCCAGGAAGCGCTCGCCGTGCTCCTGGCGATCATGATCGGGCCACCCCGTGAGGTCCCTCTGCCCGAGGCCCCGACGCCCGGTCCGGCCCCGACCGCCGCGCCGCCGGCCGCCCC
>CAZHGG010000476.1:0-5458 GCA_964531755.1 uncultured Polyangiaceae bacterium | reverse complement strand
CGCTGGGCGCGTCGGGGGCCTACGGCGCCCTGCCCCCGATGCGCCCGCCGAGCCCGAGCCGCCCGATCACGGGGTACCTGGGGCCGCCGTCCTCGGCCCTCCCGCCGGTGGTCGCGCCCCCCGCGCACTCGCCGGGTACCCTCGCGCCGCTCGCGCCGCTCCCGCCACCTACGCACCCGGCGCCGCCGCCGACCTTCCCGCCGCCGAGCTACCCGCCCCACGCGCCACCGCCACCGCCGCGCGCGGTCATGCCGTCCTACGCCGCCTTCGAGGCCTACGCGCGCGCGCCCGAGCCCGCGCTCGACTACGGCACGCCGTCGATCCGCGAGGCGGACATGTGGGACCGGCCCGGGCAGGACGGGTTCCTCGCGCCCGAGCCCATCACCACGCCGGAGCTCCCCCCCTCCTCGGGGGCGTACGCGTTCGTCCCCGCGCAGGCGCCGGCCGCCGCGCCCGAGGCCCCGCCGGCCGCGGCGCCTCAGGCCGCGCTGCCGTACCCGCCGCCCCACGCCCGGGCGGCGACCGCGCACCCGCCCACGCAGGCGCAGAGCGCGGCCCACATCGAGCGCAAGCGCGTCTACTCGTTCGCCCTCGACGCGCGCGGGATGCCCATCGAGCTCGGCGCGGGGCGCTTCGCGAAGGCCTACTTGGGAGAGGAGCGCTGGCTGGAGTCGAAGACCGACTACCGACGAGAGATCGTCATCAAGGTGCTCCAGAAGGGAGTGAGCGTCGAGGACCACATGCGCTTTCAAATGGAGAAGGAGCTCCTCGAGCGCGTGCAGGGACACCCCAACATCGTCGAGCTCTACGGCTCGGGCGAGGGCGACGTCGACTTCATTCCGCCCTCGATACGCGATCTCGTGGAGCCCGAGTACCTGCTGCTCGAGCGCCTGGAGATGTCGCTGGAGGAGCGGCTCAAGGGCTCGCGGCTCCACGGACAAAAAGAAGACCTGCTCGCCCTGCCGATGGGCGAGCGCGTGCTGCGCGTGCTCGACACGATGGTGCCCGTGGCGTCCGCGGTGGAGTACGCGCACCTCGTGCGCAACATCTGCCACCGCGACCTGAAGCCCGCGAACGTGCTCGTGAAGCTCGCCGACCCGAGCCTGCGCGGCTCGGTGCAGCAGGTCCGCCTGGCCGACTTCAACGCGGCGAAGCTGAAGGACGACGACGTGCAGTTCGGCATGACGCAGATGCACTCGGCCGTCCCGGGCACGCTCTTCTTCCAGAGCCCCGAGCAAGAGACCAACGTCGTCGAGATGTTGGTCAACGTGCAGCACGGCGCGCTCGAGGTGGAGTACTTCGAGGACTTCTACATCCCGATCGCCAAAGACGACTCCTTCTCGCTGTGGAACCGCGGCGAGCCCTACCCCATCGCCTACGCCGATCGCGCCCGCAAGCGGCTCGTGCTGGCCACTCCCTACCGCGAGGCGAGCGAGACCAACGTGCGCGCGCGAATCCAGAAGGCGGTGGGGAGGCCGGCGGACATCTACTCGCTCGGCGCGATGCTCTACTATCTCATCTCCGGGGCCTACGCGAACCCGAAGGCCCTCCACGACGCGTTCCGCAAGTTCGTCGACTACGAGACCCCCGACGCGGCGAACACGATCGAGAGCTATCTACAGCACGAGTACGCGCAGGTGATGACCCTCCAGTCGCCCGGCCTCGAGAGCAGCATGGTGTCGCCGGCGAACCGCTTCTTTTCGTTCAAGCACTACCTCGACGGCAACGGCGAGCTCATCGACGGCAACACGATGCTCATCGTCGCGAAGTGCATGATCCGCAACAAGCCCGACAGCTACTGCCAAGCCCACGATCTGGACACGCGGGGCATCAGCCTGCTCGTCGACGATCTGCGCGGGCTCGGGCAGCTCTACGGGCGGCACATGGCCGCCCAGCAGGCGGCCCGTCCCGCGCAGCCGCCGCCCGCGGCGCCGCTCGGGCCCGCGAGGGCCGACGGCGTGTGGGAGCGCGTGCGCCGGCTCTTCTCGGGCTGAGCGGCGCGTCAGCGCGCGCGGCCACTCACGGCGCGACCATGCGCCCCGCGAAGATCGCCGTGTTGGTGGGGATGTCGCGCACGAAGAAGAGGAACGGGCGGTCGGCGCGGAACGTCTTCACGTCGGTGGGGAGCGACGTCGTGCCCGCGAGCACCACGGCGGTCGCCGCCGCGGCCTCGGTGCCCTTCTCGTCGACCCGCACGAAGGCCTTGTGGAGCACGTCCGAGATCCAGAGTTTGTCGACGTCGGGCGAGAGCATCCCCGAGAAGTCGGCGGAGCGCTCGTCGAACGCCCGGGTCATGCCGAGGGCGAGCAGCGACTTGCGCAGCGACACCGACTGGCCCTTGAGCTCGAACTTCGGCAGGCTGATCTGCACGGTGTGCGGCTTGAGTCCCGCCATGGCGGAGAGGAGCCCTTTGCCGTCGAAGCTCGACTCGAAGGCGCGGAAGTCGCCCTTCGGGAGCACGACGACCATCGACACCTGACCGCCCATGTACGGGAGCTCGAGCACCTGGGCGCCGTCGATCTCGCCGTACCCCGTGGAGAGCTGGCCGCGCATCGTGGGCACTTCGGCGCGCGCGCCGTCGAGCTTGGTGAACGGCGCGGGGGCGGTGGCCTCCTTCTCGAACGGAGTCGCCCAGTCGGCGTTGAAGTAAATCGCGTTGACGAGCACGAGGCGCGTGATCGGGTCGATGGTGCCCTCCGCGAGCAGATCTTCGATGCGGCGCTCGGTCTGCTGGGCGACCCACTCGTTGATCTTGAGGCGCTCCTCGTTGGGCTTGTTCTTGAAGTCGGCGAGCTGCACGCCGGCGCCGTAGCTCGTGGCCAGGGTGTCGAGGAACGGCGACTCGAAGGGCACCCCGCGCTGGCCGAACGTGGTGTTGACCGAGCGGAGCGCGAAGGGCTTGCCGGAGGGCGGCGCCCCCGCGGCCTTCGCGGCGCGACCGCGCGCGGCGATCTGGAGATCGAGGGCGTTCATCGCGACGTGGTAGCGCGCCGCGGGGAGGCGGTGCTCGAGGGCCTTCTCCATCTCCGCGGCCGTGTCGCCGCGCGCGCCGGCGTACGCCATCGCGAGCGCGGTGGAGATCGAGAGCGGCGAGAAGAACGCGTTGTCGTCACCCTTCGCCGCGGTGAGGCCGTAGAGCTTCATGGCGAACGTGGCGTTGCCCTCGGCGAGGGCGCCGAGCTCCGCCGGTGTGGCGTTGGGGCTCGTGTCCCGCGCGAGGCTCGACCGCGCGACGTCGAAGGTCGGCGTCGGCGCCTCGGGCGGCTGCGACTCGGCGGCGCAGGCGAGGGCCCCGACGGCGAGGCCGGCGGCGAGGGTGAACAGGGCGGGGCGGGCGAAGGAGGGGAGGCGGCGGCTCATGGTGGTCCGCAATGCGCCAACCGTGCCAACGCTTCTTTCGCTGAAACTATTGATATTTTTGTCGCCATGGCGAGGTGTGTGCCGGACATGGCACAGCATCGGCACACGGGCTGGCACTTCCACGGAATGGGCTTGCGAGCGCGCGCAAGGTGACTGACATTCGCGGCCATGGTGAAGACCCACGCGTTCCAGGCCGAGGTGAGCCGCCTCCTCGAGCTCGTCGTCCACTCGCTCTACTCGAACAAGGAGATCTTCCTCCGCGAGCTCGTCTCGAACGCGGCCGACGCGCTCGACAAGCTGCGCTTCCGCGCGGTGACGGAGACCTCGCTGGCCAGCGACGTGCCCCTTGGCATCGTCCTGCGCCCCGACCCCGAGGCGAAGACGCTCTCGATCGAGGACACGGGGTGCGGCATGACGGAGGAGGAGCTCGTGCAGTTCCTGGGCACCGTCGCGCACTCGGGCTCGCGCGAGCTCTACGAGCGCCTCTCGAAGGCGGGGGAGGCGAAGGACCTGTCGCTCATCGGCCAGTTCGGCGTGGGCTTCTACAGCGCGTTCCTGGTGGCCGACCACGTCGACGTGATCTCGCGCGCCGCGGGGCAGGAGACGGCCTTCAAGTGGAGCTCCGACGCGAAGTCGTCGTTCACCATCGAGCCGGCGGAGCGCGCCACCCACGGCACGACGGTGCGCCTCCACCTGAAGGAAGAGCACGCGGAGTTCCTCGAGCAGTGGCGCTTGCGCTCGCTCGTCGAGCGCTACTCCGACTACGTGCCCTACCCGGTGTCGCTCGTCACGAAGGGCAAAGACGGCGCCGAGGAGCAGAAGCAGCTGAACCGCGGCACCGCCCTCTGGCAGCGCCCCCGCGCCGAAGTGACCGACGAGCAGCACGACGAGCTCTACAAGCACCTCACGCACGACCACGAGAAGGCCCTCGCGCGCTCGCACTTCAAGATCGAGGGCACGCTGGAGTTCACCGGGCTCCTCTACCTGCCGCGGCGCGCGCCGATGGATCTGTTCGACCCGCAGAAGGCGAAGGGGCTGCGGCTCTTCGTCAAGCGCGTGCTCATCATGGAGGACTGCGCCGACATCTTGCCGCAGCACCTGCGCTTCGTGCGCGGCGTGGTCGACTCCGACGACCTCCCGCTCAACGTCTCCCGTGAAATCTTGCAGGAGTCGAGCGCCCTCCGCGCCATCCGCAAGCAGGTCACGAAGAAGGCCGTGGAGATGCTCGAGGAGCTCGCGACCGAGCGCCCGGACGACTACGTCGCGTTCTTCCGCGTCTTCGGCGGCGTGCTCAAGGAGGGCGCGGCGATGGGCGATCGCGACGAGAAGCTCGTCGGGCTCTTCCGCTTCGAGTCGACGCGCACCGAGGCGGGGACCGAGGGCAAGGCCACGATGACCTCGCTCGACGAGTACGTGGCGCGCATGCCGGAAGGGCAGAAGGAGATCTACTTCCTCCACGGCCCGAACAAGGCGTCGCTCTCCACCTCGCCCTACTTGGAGGCCCTCGCGAAGAAGGGCTACGAGGTCCTGCTCCTCACAGATCCGGTGGACGAGTTCGCGATCGCGGGCATCCAGCGGTGGAAGGACAAGGAGCTCGTCTCCGCCACCCGCGCCGAGCTCGACCTCGGCGAGACCGACGAGGAGAAGAAGGCGCGCGAGGCCACGAAGACCAAGCTCGAGGACCTGCTCGCGCGGGCGATGAAGACGCTCGACGGGCGCGTCTCCGAGGTGCGCCTGTCCGACCGCCTCACCGAGTCGCCGTCGTGCCTCGTCATCGCGAAGGGCGGCACGCCGCTCGCCGTGGAGGCGATGCTGCGGGCCGCGGGGAGGCCCGTGCCCGAGAACCCGCGCATCTTCGAGCTCAACGGCGGCCACCCGCTCGTCGAGAAGCTCGCGGCGCGCCTCGAGGCGAGCCCCGACGACGACACGATTGTAGAATACATCGAAGTGCTCTACGAGCAGGCGAAGCTCGCCGAGGGCGGCGCGCCGGACGATCCGGGCCTCTTTGGGCGGCGTGTGGCGAAGCTCCTGGCGCTCGGGCTCTAGCGCCGGGCGTTCTCCCCACACGAAGGCGGCGCTCGGGCGCGCGCCTCGTGCG
>CAZHGG010000475.1:0-5472 GCA_964531755.1 uncultured Polyangiaceae bacterium | reverse complement strand
AGGGCCCCGCGGAGGTCGTCCTCGGCGAGGCACCACGCGGTCGCGCGCGCCGCCGCCGGCACGCCGGGCAGCGCCAGCGGCACGCCGATGTCGACCACGTGTACGACGCCCGCGTGCTCGCGCCCGACGGGCGTCGCGGTGCCGAGCTTCTCGCCGACGAACGTGGCCGTGTGCGCCGCGACCACGGCGGCGCCGAGCACCTCGCCCGTGCGCCCGCACAGCCCGGACGGGACGTCGAGCGCGAGCACCTTGCGCGGCGCGCGGGAGAGGAGCTCGATCGCCGCGCGATCGACGCCCTCCACGGGCCGCGAGAGCCCTGTACCGAAGAGCCCGTCGACCACCGCGTCCGCTTCGGCCACCTCCCGCGCGAGCGCCTCGAGGGCGCGCTCGTCGAGCAGGTGCACGAGCCCGCCCAGCCCCAGGAACGCCTCGGCGTTGGTGAGCGCGTCCCCGGTGAGCGCGCCCACGCCGGCGCGGCAGTACACGATGGGCTCGGCGCCGACGACGCGCAGCCGGCGGGCGACCACGAACGCGTCTCCCCCGTTGTTGCCGCGGCCTGCAGCGAGCACGACGCGCTTGCCCGCGGGCGCGCCGCCGAGCAGCTCGCGCGCCAGCACCTCGTAGGCGCCGCGGCCCGCGTTCTCCATGAGCAGGAGCGAGGGTGTCCCCCGCGCGCTGGCGTAGGCGTCGAACGCGCGCATGGCCTCGGGCGAGAAGAGCGGGCGCACGTCAGCGGCTCGCCTCGAGGACGACGACCGCCACCGCGACCCCCGCGTCCTGCGAGATGCTGACGTGCCACCGATCGGCGCCGAGCGCCGTCGCGACCTCGAGGGCCGTGCCGCGCAGCTCGAGCACGGGGCGACCGCTCGTCGCGCGCCGGACGCGGCAGTCGTGCCACGCGACCCCCCGCGCCCCGTCGGTCGCCTTGGCGAACGCCTCCTTCGCCGCGAACCTCCCGGCGACCGCGACGGCCCGCTCGCGCCCCTCGAGGTCGGCGCGCTCCTCCGGCCCGCACAGCCTCGCGAAGAGGCGATCGCCGTGACGCTCGAGGGCCCCGCGCATGCGGGCGATCGAGCACACGTCCACGCCGAGCCCGACGATCATGGCGCCATCGTAGCGAAAAAGCCGCCACCTCGAGGCATTTCGGGCCGGTCGGACCGAGGAGGCGTGCGGGCGCGTGCCCACGACGGCGCCCACGTCCCGTTGAGCCCGAGCGTGGGCGTGGGCGTCCGACCCAACGGCCGGCGACGCGGGCGGGCCGCGGCGGCCCGTGGTATAAATCCCTGGGGGGGGGCGGTCGTCTCCCGCCGCTCGTCGACCGCATGTGCGAGGAGAGGACCGAGAGAATGGGCCGAGGTTTGATCGCGACCCGCCGCTCCTTCGCCGCCCGCCCGCCGCGCCGTCCGCTCGCCGGAGCCGATCCGGTCGCCACACGCGACGCGCGCCGGGAGCACGACGCGGCCAGTGTTCGAACGCGCCGGCGGGGGTCCGCGTGAGCCCCGGAGGCCCCGTCGGCGACCTCGACGGCTCGGACGACAGCCGCTTCCGGCGCCTGGTGAACGGGATCGCCGACTACGCCATCTACCTGCTGGACGCCGAGGGGCGCGTCTGCAGTTGGAACCAGGGCGCCGGGAGCATCAAGGGGTATCCGAAGGAGGAGGTGCTCGGCCGCCACGTCTCGATGTTCTACACCGACGACGCCCGCGAAGCCGGGCGCCCCAGCGCTGACCTCTCGCAGGCGGCGCGCGGCGGGCGCTACGAGACGGAAGACTGGCGCGTCCGCAAGGACGGCTCGGCGTTCTGGGCCAACATCGTCCTTTCCGCGCTCCACGATGAGCAGGGCAACCTGCAGGGGTACGCCAACGTCACCAAGGACATGACGGAGCGCAAGCGCCTCGACGAGCGGTTCCGCCAGGTGGTGGAGTCCGCGCCGAACGCGATGGTCATGGTGAACCGTCGTGGCGCCATCGAGATGGTCAACGTGCAGGCAGAGCGCATGTTCGGCTACGAGCGTCACGAGATGCTGGGGCAGTCGGTCGAGATCCTCGTGCCCGAGGGCTTTCGCGGCGGCCACCCGGAGAAGCGGGCGATGTTCTTCCGCGATCCGCGGGCGCGGCCGATGGGGGCGGGGCGAGACCTCTACGGCCGGCGCAGGGACGGCACCGAGTTCCCCGTCGAGATTGGCCTGAACCCGATCCAGACGGAGGAGGGCGTCATGGTGCTCTCCTCGATCGTCGACATCTCCGAGCGCAAGCGCATGGAGGAGCGCTTCCGCCGCGTCGTCGAGTCGGCGCCGAACGCGATGGTGATGGTCAACGCGCGCGGCCGGATCGAGATGGTCAACACGCAGGCCGAGCGGCTCTTCGGGTATCCGCGCGCAGCCCTCCTCGGCGAGTCGGTCGAGCTCTTGGTCCCCGATCGTTTCCGGGAGGGGCACCCGGAGAAGCGGGCGATGTTCTTCGGTGATCCCCAGTCCCGGCCGATGGGGGCGGGGCGCGACCTCTACGGTCGGCGCAAGGACGGCACGGAGTTCCCCGTCGAGATCGGGCTGAACCCCATCGAGACCGCGGAGGGCGTCATGGTCCTGTCGGCCATCGTCGACATCTCGGACCGCAAGCAGAAGGAGCAGCGCATCCAAGCGGCCCTGCAGGAGAAGGATCTCCTGCTCGGCGAGATCCACCACAGGGTCAAGAACAACCTCCAGATCGTGCACAGCCTCCTCGATCTGCAGTCCACTCGAATCGCCGATCCGGTCGTGCTGGGCATGCTCATGGACAGCCAAAATCGGGTGCGGTCGATGGCGCTGATCCACCAGACGCTTTATCAGTCCAAGGACTTCGCCAAGGTCGATTTCGGCAACTTCCTCGAGGCCCTGGTGCCGACGCTCGTGGCCTCGTACGGCGTAGACTCCGGGAGCGTCCGCCTGCGGGTCGAGGTCGACGAGGTCTATCTCCCCATCAACGCGGCGATCCCGTGCGGCCTCTTGGTCAACGAGCTCATCACCAACGCCTTGAAGCACGCCTTCCCGGACGGGCGGAGCGGAGAGGTCGTCGTCTGCGTCGCGTACGCCGGGCAGGGCCAGGTCCGGCTCGAGGTCAGCGACGACGGCGTGGGCATCTCCGAAGACGCGGACTTCGCACAGTCGGAGACCCTCGGGCTCTCCCTCGTGACCTTGTTGTCCAAGCAGCTGGAGGGACGGCTGACGATCAAGCGTGCGCGGCCGACGCGGTTCACGCTCGACTTCCCCGCCGCAGGCACCGGAGGAGGTCAGGAATGACCACGAAGGTGATGGTCGTAGAGGACGAGTGCATCGTGGCCCTGAACCTGCAGCGGCGGCTCGTGCGGCTCGGCTACGAAGTGCCATGCGTCGCCGCGTCCCACGACGAAGCCATGCGCTGCGTCGAGGAGACCCGACCCGATCTCGTGCTGATGGACATCAACATCTCCGGCGACGTCGACGGCATCGACACGGCCGCCAAGATCAAGATCCCCGTCATCTACCTGACCGCGTACTCCGAAGAGAAGACCTTGCAGCGCGCCCGGGCCACCCGGCCCTACGGCTACCTCGTCAAGCCGTTCTCCGAGCGAGAGCTGCACGCGACCATCCAGATGGCGCTGGAGCGCCGCCGGGTCGAGCTCCGCCTGATGACCAGCGAGCAGCAGCTCGCCGTGGCCTACGCCCAGATCGAGGAGGACAAGCGCGAGCTGGAGATCCGCGCCGCCAGGCTCTTCGAGCAGAAGGAGCGGCTGGAGGTGACGCTCAACTCCATCGGCGACGGCGTCGTCGCGACCGATCACGTGGGCGGCGTGAGCTACATGAACCCCGTCGCCCAAGACATGACCGGGTGGACCCTGGAGGAGGCCAGCGGCCAGCCCGTCTCGCGGGTGCTGGTCCTGATCGACGAGGAGACCTGCGAGGCCCACCAGTCGCCGATCGAGCGCGCGCTCCAGACGGGCGCCGTCTGCGGCGTCTCGAGCGAATGCGCGCTCCGGAGCCGCGACGGGACGACGCGATCGATCCAGGACTCCGCGGCGCCGATCCGGGATCGCGTCGGGAAGACCGTGGGCGCCGTGATGGTGTTCCACGACGTCAGCGACGCGCGGCGGTTGGCCAAGGAGGTGATGTACCACGCGACGCACGACGCGCTGACCGGCCTCGTGAACCGCCGGGAGTTCGAGCGCCGCCTCGAGGCGATCGTCAGGAATACGCACCCGGACGGCCGGCAGCACGCCCTGGCCTACCTCGATCTCGACCAGTTCAAGATCGTCAACGACACGTGCGGGCACTTCGCCGGCGACGAGCTGCTCCGCCAGGTCACGGCGGTCCTCCGCCCCGTGCTGCGCGCCACTGACACGTTGGCCCGGCTGGGCGGGGACGAGTTTGGCGTGCTGCTAGAGACGTGCCCACCGAGTGTCGCGCGCTCCATCGCCGAGGCGCTGCGCGTCGCGGTCGCCGGCCTTCACTTCGTCTGGGAGGAGCGCACCTTCCCGCTCGGCGTGAGCATTGGTCTCGTGAATTTCGGCGGGAACGACCACGCACCGACGATGAGCCAGACGGAGATCCTCAGCTTGGCCGACTCCGTCTGCTACGCGGCCAAGGACCTCGGGCGCAACCGCGTCCAGGTCTATCGACCCGACGACCACGCGCTCACCAAGCGCCACGGCGAGATGGACTGGCACGGGCGCCTGCACCGCGCCATCGAGGGAGACCGCCTCGTCCTCTACGCCCAGCCGATCCTCCCGTTGCAGACCCCGGAGCACGGCGACGAGCACGTCGAGATCCTGCTGCGGCTGCGCGCAGAGGACGGCAAGGTCGTGCTCCCCATGGCCTTCATCCCGGCCGCGGAGCGCTATGGCCTGATGACCGAGATCGATCGCTGGGTCGTCCGCCACGCGTTGTCCCATATCGCCGGCTTGCCGCTGGGCGGGCGCTCGCTGTACTCGATCAACCTGTCGGGGGCCACGCTGAACGCCGAGGGCGCCCTGGCGTTCATCTCGGAGCAGCTCAGGATCTTCGATGTCCCGCCCGGGGTCGTCTGCTTCGAGATCACCGAGACCGCGGCCATCGCCAACCTGATCAACGCGGGCGCCTTCATCGCCGCGTTGCGGGCGAAGGGGTGCAAGTTCGCGCTCGACGACTTCGGCAGCGGCATGTCGTCGTTCGGATATCTCAAGCACCTGCCCGTGGACTTCCTCAAGATCGACGGCGGCTTCGTCCGCGACATGGCGAGGGACAGCGTCGACGCCGCGCTCGTGGCGGCCATCCACGACATCGGGCACGTGATGGGGATGCGCACGATCGCCGAGGGCGTCGAGGACGACGCCACGATCGCGAAGCTGCGGGACTTGGGCGTCGACTACGCGCAAGGGTATGCCGTGGGGCGTCCCCGCCCGCTCGGCTCACGGCCCGCGCATTGACGGCCCCATCGTCGCCTCGCGTCTAGCGGCGAGGTGCCTGGGTGCCAGACGCTC
>CAZHGG010000474.1:0-5477 GCA_964531755.1 uncultured Polyangiaceae bacterium | reverse complement strand
GCGGGCGGAGCGACGACGGCGCCCACACGCGGGGGCGCGCCGCGGCACGACCAGCTCTGGGCGGCGAGCAGCGCGCACACGAGCGCCGCCACGCGCACGCCGCGCGGACGGTCGCTACCCGCCGGGTGGGCGACGCCGAGCATGGGACCACCGTACTGGACAGCGCGCGGTTGTCGAACCGTTTGCGGGCTTTCGTCGCGTGGAGCGAGGGCGCATAGTCGGCCTCACCCAGAGATCCCCACCGAAGGAGCACGCATGTCCAGCAACGACGCCCTCGCCCACGCGAACCACTACTTCGACCACGCGGTGGAGCTCCTCGGCATGAGCGCTGACGTGGCGACGCAGCTCCGCACCCCCCACCGCGAGGTGAAGGTCGAGTGCACGGTCCGCATGGACGACGGGAGCATCGGCACGTTCGTTGGGTTCCGCGTGCAACACGACAACAGCCGCGGGCCGTTCAAGGGCGGCCTCCGCTACCACCACGAGGTCGACGCGCAGGAGGTCACCGCGCTCGCGCAGCTCATGACCTGGAAGACCGCCGTGGTCGGCGTGCCGTTCGGCGGCGCAAAGGGCGGGATCGCCTGCGACACGAGCAAGCTCTCGGTGTCCGAGAAGCAGCGCCTCACCCGCCGCTTCGTCGACGGCATCCACGACGTCATCGGGCCCACCACCGACATCCCGGCCCCGGACATGTACACCGACGGCCAGGTGATGGCCTGGATCTTCGACCAGTACGCGAAGTACCGCGGGTACAAGCCAGGCGTCGTCACGGGGAAGCCCGTCGAGCTCGGCGGCTCGCTCGGGCGCAACGCCGCCACCGGGCGGGGCTGCCTCTTCGCGTGCGAGGAGCTGCTCACGGCCCGCGGCGAGCAGCTCGCGGGCAAGTCGGTGGTGGTCCAAGGCTTCGGCAACGTGGGGTCGTGGGCCGCGCGGCTGTTCGCGGAGCGCGGCGCCAAGATCGTGGGCATCGCCGACGTGAGCGGCGGCTACGTCAACCCCGAGGGCATCGACGTGGCGGGCGCGCTCGCCTACGCCGCCGAGCACAAGCAGCTCGCCGGCTTCGGCGGCGCGACCCAGGTGAGCGGCGAGGAGCTGCTCGTGTACCCGTGCGACATCCTCGTGCCCGCGGCGCTCGGCGGCGTGCTCACGAGAGACGTGGCGCGCGCGGTGCGCGCCTCGATCATCGTCGAGGGCGCCAACGGCCCGACCACGCCCGAGGCCGACGCCGTGCTGGGCGAGCGCGGCGTCACGGTCTTGCCCGACATCTACGCGAACGCGGGCGGCGTGACGGTGTCCTACTTCGAGTGGGCGCAGAACATGCAGCATTTCTACTGGGACGAGGCCCGCGTGAACGCGGAGCTCCGCACCGTGATGAAGAACGCGTTCGCGGAGCTCTGGCGCGTCGCGAACACTCGGAAAATCTCGCTCCGCATGGCCGCGTACGTCGTGGGCGTGGGGCGGGTCCAGCGGGCGACCGCGCTCCGAGGTGAGGAGTAGCCCGGCCTCTCCGGGGGCGCCGATTGTTGCCCCGGGGGGCGGGGTGCGCTACGCCACCCGGTATGAAGCGCCTCGTCCCCGCCGCCTTTGCTTTCATCGCCCTCGCCGCCGCCTGCTCCAGCACCGCGCGACGTGGCGTGTTCGACGACACCGTCTCGGAGGCCGGCGTGCCCACGGAGGACGGCGGCACGACCCAGCCCGTGGAGGACGCGAACCTCTTCGGGTTCGACGGCAACCTGCCGGACAGCGCCCCGGTGGACGAGTGCAAGAAGATGGACATCGTCTTCGTCGTCGACGACTCGGGCTCGATGTCCTCGGCGCAGGCGAAGCTCAAGGCGAACTTCCCCCTCATGGTGAACGCGCTCAACACGTTCAAGACCAAGTCGAACGCCGACCTCGACTACCGCCTCGCGGTCACCAGCACCGACACCACCCGGAGCGACTACACGAGGGGCGGCAAGGGCGGGTTCGTCTCGGCGGCGTCGTGCTCCGTGGGCCCGGCGCGCGCCTGGCTCGAGCGCACCGATCCGAACGTGGCCGACGCCTTCGGGTGCCGCGCGGTGCTCGGCACGAGCGGCAGCGCTACCGAGAAGCCGCTCGAGGCGCTCATGCTGTCGGTCACCGATCGCACGGCGGACCAGAACAAGAACTTCCTCCGCGACGACGCGCTGCTCGCGTTCTTCATCCTCACCGACGAGGACGACAGCAGCGGCCCGAACGTGACGCCCATCAAGCTCATCCAGCAGCTCGACATCGTGAAGAAGCTCCGCGGCCGCTGGGCCGGCGCGGTCATCTCCGGGCAGAAGTCGGGCAGCTGCACGAGCGGCTCGCATACCGCGTACGAGGCGCCGCTGCTCCACGAGCTCGTCGTGCGCTCGGAGGACATCAACACGCGCCAGAACAACGTCATCTGGCGCAGCATCTGCCAGAACACGTTCGACACGGCGGTCCAAGACGCGCTCAACACGTTCACCGTCGCGTGCCTCAACATCCCGCCGCTCCCGAAGTGACGGGGCCGCGGCCCCGCGGCCGCGCGTAGCCGAGCCGCCCCGCGACGCGCGCGCGCCGTGGGGCGCGATCTTTTGTTGGACGCGCGCGCGAGGTCGCGCGGGTCGCGCAGACCTCAATGGCGGCGCAGCAGCCGCGGATCGTCGGGGCGCTCGGGGGTCAGCGCTCCGCGCGCGCGCCGCAGGACCTCGCTCGCGAACCCTAGCAGCCCCTGGACGTTCGTTCGGCGCGCGGCGCCGCGAGCCGGCCCGACACGGGGCGCGCTCGGGTCTTTTTCGGGCCCGCGAGGGCGAACCCGTGGATACTGCGGGCGGAGCGTAGGGAGACCCCATGGGCGGCAAGCACTTCGAGAAGCTCGACGACGAGGGGAAGGCCCTCACCGACTCGTGGGACAACGTCGTGCGCATCATGCTGCTCGTCACGTTCCTCACGATGATCGTGTGGGCGTTCGTCTCGGCGCTCCGCTGGGCGGTGCACGAGGCGGCGCACGTGGTGCTGCACGCAGCCGACGCGGGCGGCGGGAAGGGGCTGCTCTTCTTGCTCGGGGCGCTCGGCGTGGGCGGGGCCATCGCGGGCGCGCTCTCGCGGCGCCCGGGCTGGAAGGAGGCCGCCGGCGACGGCATGGAGCTGACGCTCGAGAACTACCACATCACCTACGAGGAGGACGGCGACGACCCCCGCCCGCGCTACGAGCGGCCGGCCTTCGCGCTCGCGTTCCGCAAGGCCCTGCTCACGCTGGTGTCGCTCGGGTCGGGCGCGAGCGGCGGGCTCGAGGCACCGGGCGTGCTCGTCGCCGAGGGGCTCTCCTCCGGCTTCGCCCGGGTGATGCGTATTCGCTCCGAATACGAGCTCCGCACCTACCAGCTCGCGGGCATCGCGGCGGCCGTGGCCACCCTGCTCGGCGCGCCGTTCTCGGCGGCGATCTTCGCGACCGAGGTCGTCTACGGCGACCGCATCATCTACCGCAAGCTCGCCTACGCGCTGTGGGCCGGCGTCATCGCGTACGCCCTGAACAACCGCTTCCGCGGCTTCGTGCCGCTGTTCGCGTCGCCGGCGCACTCGCCCGAGTACTCGCTCGGCGAGTACGTCGCCGTGACCGTCGTGGCCCTCACGGTCTCCGTGCCGCTCGCGGTGGGCTTCGCCCAGGTGGTCAAGCAGCTCCGCAAGGTCTCGCAGCGGCTCGGCGGGTACGCGCCGGTGCTGCTCAGCCTGTGCGCCGGCCTCATCGCGATCGCGCTCAAATACGGCCTCGGCGTCGCGCCTTCGCACGTGCTCGGCATGGGCGAGGCGACCATCGCGGGCCTCCTCCACGGGTCGAACGAGCTCGGCGTGTGGTGGGTCGTCGCGATCATCGTGCTCGGCAAGATCGTGACCACCGCGCTGGCCGTGAGCGCGCGTCACTCCGTGGGGATGCTCATCCCCAGCATGTTCCTCGGCGGGGCCTCCGGCGCGCTCGTCGCCCAGGTCGTGAACCTCCTCGGGTGGCGCACGCTCGACCCCGCGCTCTTCGTCGTGGTGGGCATCAGCTCGTCGCTCGTCGCCGTCGTCGGCGTCCCGCTGGCGGCCGTCGCGCTCGTGCTCGAGGTCTTCGGCAAGGCCTTCGGGCCGCCCGCGATCCTCGCGAGCGGCGTCACGTACCTCGTCACGCTGCGGCTGCGCCTGTACGCCGCGCAGCGCGTGTCGCCGAACCCGCTCGCCGACGAGACCGGGTAGCCGCGGCGCGGGCGGCCCGTCGGCTACAGGAGCGTCAGCTTCACGTCGACTGTGTGGCAGCCCTCGGGCTTCTTCTCGTCGTTCTTGAGCTCCCAATACACGGGGGTCACATCGCTGCCGCCGTTGTGGGGCGAGTATTCGTGCTCGAGGGTGACGGTGTGCGGCTTGCCGCCCTCCACGCACGGCAGCCCGGCCACCACCGGCCGCGCGCCCACGTTGTCCACGAAGTGCGCGGTGCCCCAGCAGATCTGCTCGGTGCTGGTGCCGGTCACCTCGGCGCGGACCTGGAGCTTCTCGGGGCTCTTCGTGAACGTGAACGGCCCGACGTAGAGGGGGGCGCCGGAGCAAGGCGCACGGAACGACAGGGGGACGCCCGGGCGGAGGGCCATGGCGTTGGCGATCGACTTGCCGGAGCGATCCCCGGCGCCTGGCGCCCCCTTGTCGCTCTTGGCGGCCGGCGCCGCGGACGCGGGCGCGGGCGCCGCGGGCAGCGGCGCGGGCGCGGGCGCAGGCGGCTCCTTGTTCTTGCAGCCGATGGACATCGCGGCCGTGATGGCGGCCAGGAGCAGAAGGTGTGTCGCGCGCATGGGCGGATTGTGCCCCGCGCCCGCCGAGGTGGAAACAAGCTCGCAGCGCACTTCGCAGCCTACATCTCCGTACATCCGCCGCGATGCTGGCTCGCGACGCGGCTCACCGCCCGCAGAGCTTCTCTCGCGCGGCGAGGTTCACCATGTACGGGTGCGCGTCGCCCTTGCCCGCCGCCCGCGCCTCGACACGCAGCCGGCGGACGCGCTCGCACTCTTCTGCGGTAGGCGACTTGTCCGTGCATCGCTCGAGCAGCGCCTCGACCACCTTCACCTCCGGGTGATTGGGCCCCTTGCCCTCGGCGAGCAGGCCCTCCCGCGTCATGGCGAGCTCGCCGCACGACTCGGCGACGTGCGACACCGGGGCCGTCGCGGCGGGCACGGCGGGCGCGGCAGGCGACGCGGGGGGGGACGCGGGCTCGACGGCGGGGGACGCCGAGGGCGCCGGCGGGCTCGACGGAGGGCGCGGCTCGTTCTCGGCGCACGCGCTGAGCGCCCACGCGAGCGCCACACCGGAGAGACCTGCACGAAGAGCCGATCGCATGGTCCGAGTCTACGCTTCGGCGCGCCGCCGCGCGCGCCGTTCGCGGATTCGCGCGCCTCGACGGCCCGGACGCTGCCCGTCACGCGCGTCGTCGCCGCCTCGCGCGGGCGGTCGCGAGGGCGCCGAGGCCG
>CAZHGG010000473.1:3818-5481 GCA_964531755.1 uncultured Polyangiaceae bacterium | reverse complement strand
TTGACCTCGCCGTGCCGCGGGTCGAGCTCCTTCAGCGCGCCGCACCCCGCGAGCGCGTCGCCGATGTACGCGCACCAGACGCTCACGTCGCCGCCGCGGAGCCCCTCGAGGGGGAGCGCGTGCACGCTCCCGGCCGGGGTCACGCGTCGCATGTCCTCGAGGTGCTCCTCGAGCAGCGCGACCAGCGCGGGCGACGCGAGATCCGCAGGGATGATCCTCACGCGGGGCACTCTACCTCATCGGTTGCGCCGCGGGTCGCGCGTCGCCGCCGCGGGTTGCGCGGCGCCGCCGCGGGGTGAATGCTTGAGGATCGGCCCGTCGTCGCGGGCCGCACACCAAAAAAAAGGGGGGCGCGATGGGAACAGTTCAGGCGGTCCTGAGCCGCAAGGGGCACGACGTCGAGACCACGACCGAGGGCGCGACCGTGCTCAGCGCGGCCGTGCTCATGAACGAGCGCAGCATCGGGGGGCTCGTCGTCGTCGACGGGCGGCGCGTCGCGGGGATCTTCACGGAGCGCGACATCATGCGGCGGGTGGTCGCCGCCGGCCGCGATCCAGCGACCACGCGCGTGGGCGACGTGATGACGAGGCCGGTGGCGTGCTGCCGGCCCGACACCACGCTGGACGAGTGCCGGCGGGTGATGAAGGAGAAGCGCATTCGGCACCTGCCGGTGGTCGACGAGGGCGGCGTCCGGGGGATCGTCACGATCGGTGACGTCATGTTGGTCGAGGCCGGCGAGCACGAGGCGACCATCCACTATCTGCAAGAGTACGCTTTCGGCGTGCGCTGAGCGCGCCCGGCCGCGCCAGCGCGCCGCGATCGCCGCGCGCGTGTACTCTGGCGGTGCGCCCATGGCCTCGACGTTCATCCCCGATCCCTCTGAGCCCCCGTCGCCGCCGGAAGGCGCCGCGCCGGGGGCCAGCGACACGCTCGCGCCGTGCGAGCCGTCGGACGCGCTCGAGACGCTGGCGATGGCGGCCACGATCGGGCCGCTCGGATCGGCCAACCCGCGCTGGACGCTCGACACGCTCGCGCACCTGCGCGGCGCGACGCCGGGCGCGCCCTCCGACGGGCCCGCTGGCGGCCTCGACCTCGGGCCCGTCCTGGGCGAGGGCGGGATGGGCATCGTGCGCTCGGCGACGCAGCGCTCGCTCGGGCGCGACGTCGCCGTCAAGACGCTGCGCGAGGAGCACGCGCGCGGGCTCGGCATCGGCCGGCTGCTGCGCGAGGCGCTGATCACCGGCTCGCTCGAGCACCCCAACATCGTGCCGGTGTACGATCTCGGGCTCGACGCCCACGGCGCGCCGATGCTCGTGCTCAAGCGCATCTCGGGCGTGTCGCTCCGCGCGCTGCTCGCCGAGCCCGAGCTCGTCAAGGCCCGCTTCGCCGCCTCCGACGTCCTCGAGTGGCACCTGCGCACGCTCATGCAGGTGTGCAGCGCCGTGCACTTCGCCCACCGCCGCGGCATCGTGCACCGCGACATCAAGCCGGACAACATCATGGTGGGCGAGTTCGGCGAGGTCTACGTGCTCGACTGGGGCATCGCCGTCGCGCTCACGAACGACGGCACGAACCGGTTCCCGCTCGCGGAGGACGCGACCGACATCGCGGGCACGCCGCTCTACATGGCGCCCGAGATGTTCGGCGGCGATCCCCCCGACGA
>CAZHGG010000473.1:0-3808 GCA_964531755.1 uncultured Polyangiaceae bacterium | reverse complement strand
ACGTCTACCTGCTCGGCGCGACCCTCTACGAGATCGTCGCGGGGCGGCCTCCCCACGAGGGGGACACGCTGGTCGAGATCGTCGGCAGCATGGCCGAGCCGCCTCCGGTGCCCGAGTCGGCGCCGCCGGAGCTCGTCGCCGCGTGGCAGACCGCGATGGCCCACGAGCGCGAGGCGCGGCAGCCGAGCGCCGACGCGCTTCGGCTCGCGATCCAGCGCTACCTCGACCACCGCGCCTCGCACCGCCTCGCCGCGGGCGCCGCCGCCGCGCTGGCGGAGCTCGAGCGCCGGCTCGACGCCGCCGCGGGCGGCACGGCGCAGGGGCGCGAGGAGATCTACAACCTGTTCGGCGAGTGCGCCTTCGGGTTTCGTCAGGCCCTCCAGGAGTGGTCGGGCAACGAGCAGGCCCGCGACGGCCTGCGCGAGGCGACGGTCCGCATGGCGCGCTACGAGATCGCGCACGACGACCCCCGCGCGGCCCGGCTCCTCGTCGCCCGGCTGGACCCGCCCGACGCGGCGCTCGAGGCCGAGGTGGTGGAGCTCGAGGAGCGCGCGGTCCGCTCCGCGGCGCGGGTGCAGGCGCTCGAGGCGCTCGGGAAGGACATGGACCCCAACGCCGGCCGCCGCGGCCGCGCCGCGCTGCTCGTGGTCCTCGGCCTCTTGTGGATCCTCGTGCCGCTCCTGGTGGGCCAGTTCTACGCGGCGAATCCCGACTACGGGTCGCTCGCGCCCGTGCCCGGCGCCTTGCTCGGCGTCGTGCTCATCAGCGGGTTCATGGCGCGGCGCTCGATGGGGCGCACGGCGCTGAACCGCGCCATCCTCGGGGCGCTCGCGCTCGCGTTCTTCGCGCAGCTCATGGTGCACGTGGGGTCGTGGCTCGCGCGCGTGCCGCCCGACGAGAGCCAGCGGCTCATCCCCTACATCTGGTTCTTGATCGCCGCCATGATGGCGGTCACGGTGATCCCACGCCTGGCCCTGCCCGCCGCGGGCTACCTCGCGGCGTACTTCGCGATGTCTCGCTGGTTCGCGTTTCGGTACGAGATCATGGCCGCGTCGAACGCCCTCTTGTTCGCCACCGTGGTGGCGACGTTCGTGGAGCGCCGAGACGCGGCGCTCGGGCGGTCCGCGCCGTAGCGCCGCTCAGCAGAGGGTCACGTAGACGATGTGGGGGATGCCCCGGCGCTCGACGACCGCCACGTAGCGATCGGCCGTCCGGAGCTTCGCGTAGGCCTCGAGGGCCCGATCGGGGCTGGCGACCTCGTAGCCGTTCACGGTCTCGAGCACGTCTCCCGCTTCGAAGCCGAGGCGCTGCAGCGAGCTCCCCGACGGCGTGCGGAGCAGGCGAACCCCGACGACCTCGCCGAAGCGCGACTCGGGCACGGCCCGCACGGAGCGGAGCGGCGCGGACGCCTCCCGGTCCAGCATCCACGACGCGAGCTCGCGCGGGAGCAGCACGCGGGTGTGGTGCGCCGTGTGCTCCCTCACCGCGTCACGCGGGCAGCCGGGCCGGATCTCGCGGAGCTCGCGCGGGCCCGCGAGCGGGGCGGGCGGCTCCAACGGCTCGACGGTGGCGGGCGCGACCGCGGGCGCGACCGCGGATTGAGGAGGTGAGGGAGGTGAGGGCGGCGCCCACGTCGCGGGCGCCGCCGGCGCGGACGCGAAGGCGCGGCAGTCGGCCTCCTGCCGCGCGAGCGACGAGCGCAGCATCCACACGAGGGTGACGCCCAGGCCGAGCCACAGGAACCGGGAGAGGAGCGAGAGAGTGAGGGCCATGACGGACCGCCTAGCGAGCGGCATGCCAGCGCGGGCCTCCCACGAATGACCGACGAATCGGCGGCGACCGCGCCCCCGCGTGACACGCTGTCGCGACCGGCGTGGGCGCCCCGCGGAGGCGTGACAGCCTGTCAACGCCGCCCGCCGCCCGCTCGCCCGGGCCTCCGGCGCCGCCCGCGACGGTCTCCCGAGCGCGCGTGACGACGGGGCGATTCGCGGTAAGCTCGGCTCATGTTCTCCCTCTCCTCTCGGGCGCTCGGCCGCCGCGCGCTCCCGCTCCTCGCCGCTCTCGGTGCCGCCGCCCTCGGGGCCTGCAGAGGCGACGAACCGCCCGTCGACGACGCCCCGGTCTACAAGGACTCGGGCGTGATCACGGCGCCGGACGGGGCGGTGGTCCGACCCGACGGCAGCACGCCGTCGCCCCCGCCGCCACCGCCCACCGACGGCGGAGGGGCAGATGCCCAGGCCGACGGCGGGCCGGCGGGGCAGGGCCGCAAGCTCGCTTCGGGTGAGCTCGAGGTGCTGAGCACCCTGCTCGACGGCACGATCATCTTCCAGCGCTACGCCGCGAAGGTCAGCGTCGAGGCCGTGTCGCCTACCGGCGGGGCGGTCACCGTCATCGTGCCCGACCTCGTCCTCGAGGGCGCCGACACCGACGACGTCGTGACGGTGATCGGCGGCGCGGTCGGCGTGTGGACGGGCGTCGACGCCGACACGGGCCTCGGGCGCCTCTCGGTCTGGACCAAGGCGACGGGCCTCAGGCTCGCCGCCGACGTCTCGCCCATCTACGAGCTCGACGCGTCCTCCGACGGCGCCCGCGTGGCGTTCGTGCGCGGCACCGGCGCCACCGCGCAGCTCGTGACGGCGCCCGCCACCCTCGAGGCCGCCAACGTCGTGGTCGTGCAGAACACCCTGGGCGACGGCAGCGCCGCCAACCCGTGCCCCGCGTTCTACACGTTCGTCGGGCAGAACCTCTTCTCCTCCACGTGCTCGGGCTCGGCCATCACGGCCACCGCGCGCCGCACGACGCCCGCGGGCGCCGCCCTCCAGATCGACACCGGGCTCGCCCCGTACTTCCTCTCGACGACGGCCACGGGCGACAAGGTGTTCTCGGCCAAGCGCATCACGTCGACCGGCACGGGCGGCGCGGCCTCGGTGTACAGCGTCGGCGCCACCGCCGTCACGGAGCTCGCGATCGAGGCGGCCGGCGTGGCCGAGGGGTACATCGCGCAAGACGGCGCGGCGGTCGTGTACCGCACGCGGCTCGGCGCGCTCAAGAAGGCCAACACGGTGGCTCCCGCGACCCCGACCGAGCTGGTGCCGAACGGGAGCGCCCTCGGTATCCTCGGTGTGGCGCGCGACTTCAAGACCGTGCTGTCGCACAAGCTCGCGCCGGGCGGCGCCGACGGCTCGCTCTTCGACCTCCAGCTCTCCTCGGTGGCGACGCCGGGCCCGGCGATCAGCGTCGTGCCCACGGCGACCGCGCTCGAGTTCGGGTTCACGCACGCCAGCCGGTACGTGCTCTGGGTCCCCGACGTGGCCGCGCCCGCGCCCTCGCTCAAGGCGCGCGCGGTAGGCGGCGGGGCGGACGTCGACCTCGGGGCGGCCTCAATCTTCCTCGGAAAGCCCGACGGTACCGACGGCGTCGTCCTCGGCTTCAACGAGCGTGAAATCACCGTCGCCGGAGACAAGTACCCGGTCGTCGACTACAAGCTCGTCGACCCCACGGGCGCCCCGAGGACCCTGGTGACGGGCGTCGATCAGGCCGCGCTCGTGGCGCCCGGCGGCAAGCAGCTCGTGTTCACCCAGCCGGGCAGCGGCCTCTTCATCCGCGACATCCCGTGATGGGCCCACGCCCCCGCGGCGCCACGCGCGTTTCGGTGGTAGGTTGCGCCATGCTCGCGTCCCGCCTCGCGCCTCGCCTGTTCCTCGCGACCTTCGCCTGCGCCGCTGCCGCCCTCGCGCTGGGCGCCTGCAGCTCCACGACGACCACGCCCGCGGCCGACGGCGGCGCCCCGCCGGTCGAGGCCGGCGCC
>CAZHGG010000472.1:0-5482 GCA_964531755.1 uncultured Polyangiaceae bacterium | reverse complement strand
GCGGCCGACGGCGCCGCGCCCCTCGACGCAGGCGACGCGAGCCGCTCGGACGGCGGCGGGGCGACGGCGCGGCTCGACCTCTGCGCTACCGACGGCGAGTGCGCGCCGGGGCTCTTGTGCCGCCCGCTGGTCCGCGGGGGCCCCGCGCGCTGCACGCCGTCGTGCGCGACCACCGCCCAGTGCATGAGCGGCACGCTGTGTCTGACCCTCGGCCCCGACACGTTCTGCGCGGCGAGCGACGTCGGCCGGCCCTGCGACGTGGCGACGCCGGCGGCGTGCAACTGGGGCTGCGTGAGCCCCGGGTACTGCACGGTCGAGTGCGGCTCCGGCGCGGGCTGTCCGAACGGCTACGGCTGCGGCACGGTCGGCGGCAAGCGCGTGTGCGTCCGCGCCGAGGAGTACTGCGGCGGCGGCGCCGTGTGCACGGGCGCGCAGTGCGATCAGGGCATCCTCGCGTCCGGCTGCACGTTCGCCTGTGGGAGCGCGGCCGACTGTCCTCAGCGCGCGTTGCCGCTCGCCCCGTGGACGTGCGCGGGGGGCAGTTGCCGCCGGCCCGGCGACGTGAAGGGCCCGCTGCCGCAGGGCAGCCCGGCCGAGTACGCGTGCGACGTGAACAACGCCGTCGTGAACCTGTGCAACGACACGCAGCACATCGACTTCGACCGCTTCACCATCCCCGCGCCGCCGTTCGTCGCGTGCCCGAGCGCGGTGAGCGTGCCGGGCGTGGCGGGCGACTCGTGCGTCGACTCGTGCCGCGCCGCGGGCGGCTGCGCCTACGGATACGCCTGCACCAGCGTGGGCAGCGTGGCGGGCCAGCGCATTGGCTTGTGCCTGCCGGCCCTGGGCGCGGGCGAGGTGCGGAGCGCGTGCACCCGCGACGGTGACTGCGCGTTCGGCTACTGCGCGCAGGGCAAGTGCTCGCGCGACTGTACGGTGGACGGCGTGTGCCCGACGGGCTCCTCGTGCGTGGCGGGTGGCGCCCCCGCCGTCGAGGGGCTCCCGTTCCGGCGCTGCCAGTGAGACGCCGAGCCCCGCGGTCGCGCCTCGCGCGGACGCGCCGAGGGCGCCGGCGCGTCGCGGAGTCGCGAACGCGGGGCGCCCTCGGGCGGTCAGACAATGTCAGCCCTGCGCGGGCCGAGCCGCTCAGTTGGGGAGCGGGACGGGCACGCCGCCGGGCGGGGGGGGCACGTCGCCCCCGCCCGTCCCGGAGCCGCAGTAGCCGCCGCCAGGTGCGACGGGCGGCGCCAGGCGGAGCACTTGGGGCGGGCTCGCAAGCTGGTCGACCTTGTTCGCGATGATCCCGCCGTAGCTGATCGAGTAGGCCACGTCCTCGAGGAACACGCCGCGGCGCACGCTCGGGCCGTAGTAGCCGCAGCCGTAGCCGCCGGGGCTCGTGCTCACGAGCGCCGTGTGATCGAGGCTGCCCGCCTTCTGGAACCCGCTGCCCACGCTCACCCGGAAGAGCTCGAGTGAGCTGCGCATCCCCGTGGCGCTGGAGGCCATGTACGGGAAGGCGAGGAGGCCGCGCTCCTTGAAGTACGTGAAGGCCTTCGGGTCGTAGAGGGCCTCCGAGTGGCCGTACTCGCTCGCCGAGTAGGTGAACTTGTGCGCCTGCGCGGGGTGCGCCGGGTCGGTCACGTCGAAGATTTGCAGAGAGAGCCCGCGCACGCGGCCCTCGTTCGTCGCGTCGCGGCCGATCGTGAGCAGGTGGTTCTGGTCCATCGGCACCATGAACTCGCTGAAGCCAGGGATCTTCAGCTCGCCAGTGACGCGCGGGTTCGTGGGCACGGAGAGGTCGAGCGAGAAGAGCGGATCGACCTGACGGAACGTGACGACGTACCCCTTCGATTCCATGAAGCGCACCGAGTAGATCCGCTCGCCGGGGGCGAGCTTCCCCGTGTCGCCGAGGCGCGGCAGGCGCCCGCCTGGGGTGGGCGCGCCGAGCACGCGCACGTGGTTCTCGGTGGCCGGCTGCGCGAGGCGCTCGGCCTCGTTCGTGGCCTGGCGCATGTAGATGAAGCTGTCGGTGGAGGCGACGCGCAGGTTCCCCTGGTACTCGTCAATCGAGTACTGGTCGTCGACCGAGCCGCTCACCGAGCCCGAGCCCACGTAGAGCGGGAAGGTCGGATCGCCCGCGAACGAGAACTTGTGGAGGTGGGTGCGGCTCGTGGAGAAGCGCGCGGGGAGCGCCGGCGCCGCGGGGGCCGCGGTGACCGGCGAGTCCTTCAGGCCGACCTGACCGGGGACGGCCGGGCGCGGCGGCGGAGGGGTGTCAGGGGCCGGCGCGGGCTCCGCCGTGCCGGTGGAGGGCGGGGTGGAGACGCCGCCCGAGCCGCTCGAGCCGCCCGAGCCCGACTGCGCCTGCCAGGCGGCGTAGATGTCGAGCCAGGGGAGCTCGACGTAGGCCTGCTGCGCGAGCACGAGACCGCCGCCGTTTCCGTAGACCACCTTGGTCATGCCCGTGACGGCCGCGCTCTTGACGGGCGCCGTGGGAGCGGCCAGGTCGAGCGACTCGACCTGCGTGAGGCCGTAGGTCGTCGAGCCCGTGGTGGGCACGTAGTAGTCCTCGCAGCGCGGGGTGGCCGCCGTCACGGTCGTGCCGCTGCGCTCGAACGCCACGGGCAGCCAGTCGGCGACCGTGCTCGCGTCCAGGATCGCGATGTTGGCCGCCCGCAGCGCCTCGAGCTTGGCGATCATGCCATTCGCGTCGGTCGGATACGACTCGCCGGGCGCGAGCTCCACGCCGTACTTGAGCTTCGGCCCGTGCGCGCCGCCGTTCAGCACGGTGCGCACGTGGGTCCCCACGCGGCGGGAGTCCTCGTAGTGGCCCTCGAAGAAGAGCTCGCGCGCCACCTGCGGCACGTTGTTCACGACGTTGAAGACGGTGATCTTGGTGAGCGGGTAGTAGGGCTCGGGAGCCGGGCCGCCGCCGGGCCGCGGGGGCGAGGTGGAGGGCTCGGGCGCGCCGACCGCGACGTCGACGCCGCCGCCGTACGAGCCGCCCCAGTCGTTGTAGGTCTCACGCATCGGCACGCCCGCGGCCTGGAACAGCTTCGCGCCGTTGACCTGCGAGTAGACGACCAGGGTCTGCCCGCTGAGGAACATCTCCATCGGCGTGCCCTCGACCTTCGCCGAGCCGAGCTCCGCCATGCTCTCCTTCGGCCACGCGCGGAGGACCTTCAGGTCGGTGCCGTGCAGGAGGTAGAGGTTCTGGTTGTCGGCCTTGACGAAGTCGGCCTCGTCGACCCCCGCGACCTGCGTCGTGGTCTCGGAGTGATCGGTCGCTTGCGGCGTCGTCGGCGTGGAGCCGCTGCCCGAGCCGGAGCCCGCGTTCGGCGCGGGCGGCGCGGAGGGGGTGGACGTGGGGGCGCCCTCCGCGCGGTCGACGCCGCCGAAGCCGCCCATGCCGCCGCCGAGGTAGGCGCCGTTCACGCCGAAGCGCCGGATGCCGGCGATCTGCAGGTCGATGCCCTTGTTGAGCTTGAGCTTCGAGTCGTTGCGCAGCTCCGTGAGCAGCTCGCCGCAGCTCTTCATGCGCCGGAGGCTCGCCTCATCCTGCCCGATGGCGTCCCCGTCGGGGACGGGCGCGACGGACCCGCCGCACCCCATGGCGAAGGCGGCGATTCCACTGGCGGCGAGCATGACGAAGGCGGTCTTGGCGTTCATGGTCCGGGTCTCCTTGGGTGTATTCGAGCTTAACCACTGCACGGCTCGTGCCACGCCAACTTTGGGCCGATCTCCCTGAAATCGCGCCGCGAGGCCAGTGTGCCATCCAGCAGACGGCGTGTCATTGTGCGCCAAGAGACGTATCGAGGGTCGCCTCTGGTACGCTAGGCCCGTGCGCCCGACCCCGGACGAGCTCGCCGAGCTCACCACCCGCGAGCGTGTCTCGTTCGAGCTCGCCGACCTGCTCATCCGCGACCCGCTGACGCCGCTCGCGTCGCGCTACCTCGCCACGGTGATGGGGACCCTCATCGGCGCGTGTGGCAGCCGGCGCATCGACGTGGCGGGCCTCGAGCACGTCGCGCCGCTCGGCACGCGCGCGCGCCTGCTCTTGCTGGCGAACCACCGGAGCTTCTTCGATTTCTTCACGATCCTCTACGTCCTCTTCTTCCAGACCCGCCTGCCGCGGCGACTGTTCTTCCCCACGCGGGGCGCGTTCTTCTACGACCACCCCGCGGGGCCGCTCGTGAACCTGGCGATGAGCGCGATGCGTATGTTCCCGCCTGTCCTCCGCGACGCCCGCAAGCGCGCCTGGAACGACTACATGCTCCGGCGCACCCTCGCGGAGCTGCGGCGACCCGGCACCATCGTCGGCCTGCACCCCGAGGGCACGCGCGGCCGAGGCCCCGATCCGTACGCGCTGCTGCCTGCCCAACCCGGGGTGGGCAAGGTGGCGCTGGCGGCCGATTTCGCCGAGGTCGTGCCAGTGTTCGTGCTCGGCATGTCGAACGAGCTCACGCGCGAGCTGTCGTGGAACCTCACCGATCCCGACCACCACCGCATCTCGGTGCGGTTCGGCGCGCCGATCGACCTCTCCGACCTGCGCGCGCTCAAGCCGAAGCTCTCCGTCGCCAAGCGCGCCGCGGATCGATGCCTCGACGCGATCCGCGCCCTCGCGGAGGACGACCGCGCCGCGCGCGCCCGCGCTCACGAGGTCGCGCGCCGCTAGCTGCTACGGGAACCGGCCGAGGGCGGTCAGCACGGCGTCGGGGAGATCGGTCTGCAGGACGTCCGCGCCCTTCCCGTAAAACTCCAGGTACACCTTGGGGTCGCCGCCGAGCTTCACGCCGAAGTCGGTGGGGAACACGTCGGTGAAGGCCCGCGACCCGCCCGCGTGCACCTCCGCGACGCCGGCCGGGAACACGGACTGGTCGAGCTCGACGAACAGCGGCGGGTGCCCCTTGTACTTTGCAAGCACCGCCGTGGCCTCCGCGGCAGAGCCGACGCGCGGCATGATGAGCAGCCGCGGCTCGAGCGCGAGCGCGCGATCGATCTTGTCGAGGCTCGAGGTGTCGAACACCGCCCACTCGAGCGCCTTCGCCTGCTGGATGTCGGCGACGAGGAGGTCGACCCGGTCGGTCTTGTTCGCGTCGACGAGCACCATCACGCGGCCGACCGAGGTCTCGAGCAGCTCGCGGAGCGTGGGCACGCGGTCGCACGAGAAATCGCCCGTGAGGTCCCCGGTGCGGAGCGGCAGCGCGCGCAGCTCCGCCAGCGTGAGCTCCGAGACGGCGCCCTTGCCGAGCGTGGTGCGGTCGACGTCGGTGTCGTGGAGGTTCACGAGCACGCCGTCCTTCGTAGGGCGCGGGTCGGTCTCGGCGAGGTCCAGGCCCATGGCGACCGCGGCGCGGTAGGCCGAGAGCGAGTCCTCCGGGGCGACGCGCCCGAGCTGCCCGCCGGCGCCGCGGTGGCCCGCGACGAGCCGCGTCGTGCACTTGGGGTCGCGCAGGCACTCGGCGGGCGTGGCTGTGGCGCGCGG
>CAZHGG010000471.1:0-5483 GCA_964531755.1 uncultured Polyangiaceae bacterium | reverse complement strand
CGCCGTGCATCATCTTCATCGACGAGATCGACGCGGTCGGCCGGCACCGCGGCGCGGGTCTCGGCGGCGGCCACGACGAGCGCGAGCAGACGTTGAACCAGCTGCTCGTCGAGATGGACGGCTTCGAGGCGAACGAGGGCGTCATCATCATCGCGGCCACCAACCGCCCCGACGTCCTCGACCCCGCCATCCTGCGCCCGGGCCGCTTCGATCGCCGCATCACGGTGAGCCGCCCCGACGTCCGCGGCCGAGAGGCCATCCTCCGCGTCCACGCGAAGAAGACCCCGCTCGCACCGGACGTGGAGCTCGACGTCATCGCGCGCGGCACGCCCGGGTTCTCGGGCGCCGATCTGGAGAACCTCGTCAACGAGGCCGCCCTCCTCGCGGCACGCCAAGACAAGGACGCCCTCTCGATGATCGACTTCGAGATGGCCAAGGACAAGGTCTTCATGGGCACCGAGCGTCGCTCGATGGTCATCAGCGACGAGGAGAAGTGGGCCACCGCCGTCCACGAGGCCGGCCACGCGCTCGTCGCCCTCGGCATCAACCACCATGACCCGGTCCACAAGGTCACGATCATCCCGCGCGGGCCGGCCCTCGGCGTCACGTGGTACCTCCCGAAGGCCGATCGGCTCTCGTTCTCGAAGGACCAGGCGGAGGCGAAGATCGCCTCGGCGCTCGGTGGCCGCATCGCGGAGGAGGTCGTCTTCGGCCAGCTCACCGCCGGTGCGGGGAACGACATCGAGCAGCTCACCGAGCTCGCCCGCCGCATGGTGTGCGAGTGGGGCATGAGCGAGCGCCTCGGGCCGCTCGCCTACGGCAAGAAGGAGGAGCAGGTCTTCCTCGGCCGCGACTACGGGAGCCGCCAGCAGGACTACTCCGAGGAGACCGCCGTCTCGATCGACCAGGAGGTGCGGCGCATCATCCAGGCCCAGTACGACCGCGTGCGCACCCTGCTCACCGAGCAGCGGGACAAGCTCGAGGCGCTCGCCAAGGCCCTCGTCGAGCGCGAGACCCTCGACGCCGAGGAGATCCAGGCGGTCTACGAGGGGCGCGAGCTCCCGCAGCGCGAGCGCGTCATCATCCCCTCCTACGCCGACAAGGACCGCGCGGCGAAGGAGAAGCGCAAGGCCGCGAGCATCTTCGGCGGTCCCCCGAAGCCCGCGACGAGCACCTGACCGAGGCGCCCACGCGCCACGCGAGCGCCTCCCACGAGGCCGAGCGCCGCCCCCCCGCGGCCCTCGGCCTCGCGCAGTTTTTTCGCCTGCGGAGGCCCGCTCCGGCCTGCGCGCGGAGGGGCTCGTGAGGGTTGCCGTGGGGTCGCGGACTGGCTACGTTTCCGGCCCTCAGAAGGAGCTCATCGTCATGTCCAAGAAGATCGCCATCAACGGGTTCGGCCGCATCGGTCGCTGCATCGTTCGCGCGCTGACCGAGCGCAAAATCGAGGACCTCGAGCTCGTCGCCATCAACGACCTGACGAACCCGGCCACGCTCGCGCACCTCTACAACTACGACACGGTGCACGGTCGAGCGGAGCCGCGCGCGACCCCCGGCGAGGCGAAGCTCACCCTGGCCGGCAAGGACGTCCGCATCCTCGCCGAGAAGGACCCGAGCAAGCTCCCGTGGAAGGAGCTCGGCGTCGACATCGTGCTCGAGTGCACCGGGCTCTTCGCCGACAAAGAGAAGGCGCAAGCCCACTTCGACGCCGGCGCCAAGAAGGTGCTCATTTCCTCCCCCGCGAAGGGCCACGACCTCACGGTCGTGATGGGCGTCAACGAGGAGCTCTACGACAACGCGAAGCACCACCTCTTGTCGAACGGCTCGTGCACGACCAACTGCCTCGCGCCGGTGGCCAAGATCCTCCACGCCGAGTTCGGCATCAAGCATGGCCTCATGACCACGGTGCACTCGTACACGAACGACCAGGCCGTCCTCGACATCCCGCACCGCAAGGGCGACCTGCGCCGCGCCCGCGCCGCCGCTCAGAACATGATCCCCTCGTCCACCGGCGCCGCGAAGGCGCTCGCCGAGGTGCTGCCGGAGCTCAAGGGCAAGTTCGACGGCCAGGCCATGCGCGTCCCCACCATGGACGTGTCTGTGGTCGACCTCAGCTTCATCACCGAGCGCCCCATGACGAAGGACGCGATCCACGCGGCCATGAAGGCCGCGGCGGAGGGCCCGCTCGCCGGCATCCTCGGCTACACCGAGGAGCCGCTCGTCTCGAGCGACTTCATCGGCGACCCGCGCTCCAGCATCTTCGACGCGACCACCACCCAGGTGCTCGGCGACACGTTCGCCAAGGTGATGAGCTGGTACGACAACGAGTGGGGGTTCTCGAACCGCATGATCGATCTCTCGCAGCTCGTCGCGAAGAAGCTCTGAGCCCCATCGCGCGGGGCGACGGCGCGGCCTCGCCCCTGCGCTCAATTTCACTTTCGTTTCAACGCTTTACGGCGCCTCGGCGCCCGCTGAGGTCTCGCCCATGAGCCCGCTCGCCGGCATCAAGTCCATCAAGGATCTCCCCCTCGAGAACAAGACCGTGTTCATGCGCGTGGACTTCAACGTCCCGCTCGAGGACGGCGTCATCACCGACGACTCGCGCATCCGCGAGGCGCTGCCGAGCATCAAGCACGCGCTCGAGCGCGGCGCTCGCGTGGTGCTCGCGAGCCACCTCGGCCGGCCGAAGCCGGGCAAGACCGCGGGCCTCTCGCTCGAGCCGTGCGGCGTGCGCCTCGCGGAGCTGCTCGGCGTGGAGGTGCACCTGCCGGACGACTGCATCGGCGACGCGCCGAAGAAGGTCGTACACGACCTGCGGGCCGGCCAGATCTGCCTGCTCGAGAACCTCCGCTTCCACCCGGAGGAGGAGAAGAACGACGAGGTCTTCGCCGAGAAGCTCGCCGAGCTGGCGGACGTGTACGTCGACGACGCGTTCGGCGCCGTGCACCGCGCGCACGCGAGCGTGGCGGGCATCGCCAAGCACTTCCGCGACCGCGGGTGCGGCTTCCTGCTCGAGCGCGAGATCGCCGCGCTCGGCAAGCTCACGACCGACCCGGAGAAGCCCTACGTGGCCGTCCTCGGCGGCGCGAAGGTGTCGGACAAGATCGCCGTGGTGGAGGCGCTCCTCGACAAGGTCTCCACGCTCGTCATCGGCGGCGCCATGGCGAACACGTTCCTCGCGGCGCAGGGCAAGAACCTCCAGGCGTCCAAGATCGAGGCCGACAAGCTCTCGCTCGCCCGCTCGCTCATCGACCGCGCGAAGAGCAAGCACGTCACGCTCCTGCTGCCGGACGACGTGGTGGTCGCGCAGAGCCTCGAGGCCGCGCGCGGCGAGGTGGTCTCCGTCGACGCCGTGCCGGAGCTCCACATGGCGCTCGACATCGGCCCGAGCACGCTCGCCCGGTTCGCGGCGGCCCTCGCGGGCGCGAAGTCGGTGTTCTGGAACGGGCCGATGGGCCTGTTCGAGAAGGCGCCGTTCTCCGGCGGCACGTTCGGCCTCGCGCGCGCGATGGCCGAGTGCGGCGCGTTCACCGTCGTGGGCGGCGGTGACAGCGCGGCGGCCGTGTACGCGGCCGGCGACGGCATCGCCGAGAAGATGTCGCACATCTCGACCGGGGGCGGCGCATCGCTCGAGCTCATCGAGGGAAAGCGGCTGCCCGGCATCGAGGCGCTCCGCGTCGCCGAGACCGCCACGTAGCGCCGGCGCGGAACTCCGCTGGACGGCACGCGCGGGCCACCCGACCGGCGACGCGCGCCCACGACGCAAGCACGACCCAACACGACCCAAGGCAAGGCACCGATGAACCCGAAGCGCACCGCCCTCATCGCGGGCAACTGGAAGATGCACCACGGAGGCGCGAGCGGGATCACCCTCGCCGCGGAGTGCGGGCTCCTCGCGAAGGCCGTGCCGCACGTCGAGCTGCTCGTCGCGCCGCCCTTTACGGTGCTCGCGGCGATCGCGCACGAGTGCGAGGGCACCGGCGTGCTGCTCGCCGCCCAGAACGTCCACGAGAAGGACAAGGGCGCGTACACGGGGGAGATCTCCCCTCAAATGCTCGCGGACGCCGGCTGCGGCTGGGTCATCCTCGGCCACTCCGAGCGCCGCCAGCTCTTCGGGGAGACCGACGAGGGCGTCGCACGCAAGACGGCCGCCGCGCTCGCGGCCGGGCTCTCGCCCATCGTGTGCGTCGGCGAGACCCTCGCGGAGCGCGAGGCGAACGAGACCCTCGCCGTGGTGAGCCGCCAGGTCGCGGCGGTGCTGTCCACGCTCCGCGACGCGAGCTTGCCCGTCGCCATCGCCTACGAGCCGGTGTGGGCGATCGGCACCGGCAAGGTCGCGGGCCCGGCCGAGGCAGAGGAGGTGCACGCCGCGATCCGGGCCCAGCTCGCGAGCGCGAGCGCCGAGCTGGCCGACCGCGCGCGCATCCTCTACGGCGGCTCCCTGAAGCCCGACAACGCGGAGGCGCTGCTGGCGTGCCCAAACATCGACGGTGGGCTCATCGGCGGTGCGAGCTTGGACGTGGCGTCGTTCGGTGCTATCGCCCGTGCGGCAGAAGGCCTCGCCGCTCGGGCCCAGGGCTAGACTCTCCTCATTTGGCTCGCACTCCGGTCGCTCCCCCCCTCCGCGACAGGTCCTTCGAGGGACTCTTTTAGTGAACACTTTCCTCAGCATTATCCACGTGTTGGTTTGTGTCTTCCTCGTGCTGTTCATCCTCGTCCAGCAGGGCAAGGGCGGCGGCATGGGCGCGGCCCTCGGCGGAGGTGGCGGCGCGGCACAGGTCTTCGGCGGGCGAGGCGCGGGCAACTTCCTCACGCGCGGCACGGGGATCTGCGCGTTCATCTTCTTCGCGACGAGCGTGTCGCTCGCGTACCTCTCGTCGTCGGGCGACCACGCGCTGAAGGATCGCCAGGCGGCGGAGAGCAAGAAGCGCGACGATCGTGGCTTCGCGCGCGCGAAGGACTCCGCGGCGACGCCGCCCTCGGCGGCCCCGTCCGCGCCGGCCCCCGCGCCCTCCAACTGATCGCCGCGGACGGACACGCCGCTCGTGAGCCCTGAGGCCGAGCCAGGCGTGCGCCGGTCCGAGCCCCGGCGGCGGCTCTGGGCCGAAATCCTTGGCGTGGCGGGCGCGCGCGCGCTCGCGGCGCTCGCGGTGCTCGCAGCGGGGTTCCGCGCCATCTCCGACGACGACTACGCGCGGGTGGTCATCTCCGAGCGCTGGGTCGCCGCGCCCCACCTCGACCCGAGCGGGACGAGCTGGCTGCCCTTCCCGTTCTGGCTCATGGGCGCGGCGATGAGCGCGCTCGGGCGGTCGCTCGCGATCGCGCGGCTCGCGTCCATCACGCTCTCCCTCGTCGCGGGCGTCGCGCTGCACGGCGCGCTCGCCGCGGCGGGGGTGCCTCGGCGCAGCCGCCTGGTCGGGCTCGCGGCGCTCTTCCTGCTTCCGTGGACCTTGTGGACCACCGCCGCGACCGTGCCCGAGGCCCCC
>CAZHGG010000470.1:0-5491 GCA_964531755.1 uncultured Polyangiaceae bacterium | reverse complement strand
CAGGTTCGAATCCTGGGTGGGGCGCCGCTCTTTCGCCTACGTCCCCATCGTCTAGGACGACGCCTAGCTGGTGCGATGGCCCAGGATGCTTGGTCCTCAGCCAAGATACGCGGGTTCGACTCCCGCTGGGGACGCCGCCCCCGCCCCGCCGGAACGCGGGTCCGAGCCTCCGAAGCTCGGCGGCTCGGTTCGACTCCGAGCGGGGGCTCCCGGCAGATGCCGTGAGGACTACACCCCAAATCGTGTCTTCACACCCCTCGCTGCCGCCTCTCTCTCTCTTCTCTCTCCATCTCTCTTACTCGTCTCACAACACACGTTTCACACACACTCTCTCTCACGAGCGTCACTCGGCGAATGCCGCGGCGACTACAAGGGCTCCGGACTCCCCGGCGCGACCCAGAGACGAGCTTCGGCTCGCCCGCGGGCGGTCGGGGGCCGGAAAAGTCTCGCCGCACCCCACTCGTCGCCGTCTGACCGGTCGTGACCCCCGCGGTGATGGTTCAGTAGCAGAACACGAGGGCGCCTTCCTCGAGAGCCGGGTGCGATCCCCGGTCACCGCTCCATCCAAGTTTGCCGAATGCGACCAGGGACTCCAGGTAAAGACCGCGAGGTCGATCGGGTTCAAACCCCGAGACGCGGGCGCGAGCTCGCGAACGTCTCTGTCACTCTCGTCGGCGATTTCTCGGCGCCATGCGCCTCCTCTGGGCATAGCTCAACCTGGCAGAGCACTCGGTTCGGGGCCGAGGGATGCGCGTTCGAATCGCGCTGCCTAGACCGCCGCGCCCCCCGCGGCCTCGTGGACTCTTCTCTTCTCTTCTGGACATAGCTCAACCTGGCAGAGCACTCGGTCTGGGCCCGAGGGATGTGCGTTCGAATCGCGCTGTCTAGACCGCCGCGCTCGCGCGGAGTTTGCCGACGTAGCCCAACTGGAAGGAGGCATCACGCTCAGACCGTGAACAGTGTCCGTTCGAATCGGACCGTCGGTACCACGCACGCTCGACCCCGCCCCTCACCCTTTTTTCCTCATCGCTCGCCCGTTTGAGCCTCGCCCGGAGACGACCATGCACACCCGCGCTCACCACCTCCAACGAAAGAGATAGCCTCATGTCGACGCGAACCCTCATGCTCACCCCATGGATGTCCCCTCACCGCGTGATCACGTGGCAGCGCGCCGTCGTGCTGCTCACCCTCGGCAAGGTCGAGGTGCTCGAGGAGTACGACGAGCCGATCGTCGCGCCCTCGCTCACGCTGCGCACGCCGGCCGTGGTGCGCCTCACGCGAGGGAACGTGTCGACCAAGCGAAAGGTGCGCTTTTCGCGCCTGAACGTGTTCACGCGAGACGGCTTCCGCTGCCAGTACTGCGGTGTCCGCAAGGCGATGGCTGACCTCAACTACGACCACGTCGTGCCCCGCGTCCGCGGCGGCAAGACGGGGTGGGAGAACATCGTGACGTCCTGCTACCCGTGCAACGACCGCAAGGGCAGCCGGACGCCCGACGAGGCCGCCATGAAGCTCCTGCGGAGGCCGTTCCGGCCGACCTCGCTGCCGCACACCCCGTTTCTCCGCGCGGAGAGGGGGGTCCCTCCCTTGTGGAGAGACTACTGCCCTCACCTCGCGGAGGACCAGCCGAGCGTCGCGTGAGCGGCGGTTCGCCCGACTCCGCACCGTCTTGGGGCTGCCTCGCCGCGCACCGCGCGGCGTGTGTCTGCACCGGGCCCAGACGTAAAACAGGGCCACCTCAGCGCGTAGCTTAGTGGCCAAAGCGTCGGCTCGGGGAGCCGAAGAGCGCAGGTTCGACTCCTGCCGCGCTGACGATGATGGAGACCGGAGAGCCGGCCTGGGCCTCGCGTTGACGGCGCGGGGCTGTCCGGGTACGGGTCGTGCGCGTGCGCGCAGGCTCGCTCCACGCAGGGATTCGCTCCGCGGTCGCCGCCGCCGCGCTCGGCGCATGGGCGGGCGACGCCCGGGCCGACGCGGCGCCGCCGGACAGCGCGACCCGACCCCCGCTGGGCAAGCTCGTCTTCCACCCGGAGGGACCTCGGCCCGGCGCGGTGGCCTTCGCGGCCGGGGTGCTCTGGGACTACCCGCCGCAGCGGGTCGTCGAGGGCCAGATCAGCGCGTTCCCCATGGCGGAGCTGAACCTGCGCGTGGGGCTCCCGCTCGCGTTCGCCGCGCTCGCGCGCGTGCAGACCGCCCTCGTGACCAACGAGGCGCTGCTGGGCGCGACGTGGACGCACGTGTTCGACGACGTGCCCGGCGCCCCCTCGATGGCGCTACGGCTCCTCGGCGGCGCGGGCTTCGGCGGGCTCGTGGGCTTCGGCTACGACGCGTTCTTGTACTCGTTCCTGCTCCGCCCGGGCCTCGCGGCCGGCTGGAAGTGGCGCTCCCAGGAGGTCGCCTTCACGCTGCGAGAGGACCTCGTCCTCAGCTCCGCGCAGACCGGGGTGTTCGGCGGCACCGCGACGCGCACGGCGACCGCCCGCCTCGTCGGGAGCGAGAGCGCGCTCGTCGTGGAGAACCCGCTCCACGGCGGCGGAAACTGGTATTTTGGCGCGGCGCTCATGATCTCACGGGCGTCGTACGCGCTGTGGCTGCCTTTCGCCGCGGACGAGGCCTTCGTGGCCTATCCGCGCTTCTTCGGTGGGTATGCCTTCTAGCCTCCTTCACGCTCCTCGCGGTCCTCTCGCGCCTAGCCGCCTACGGCCAACGGGCCGGCTCGTGGCCCTCGGGGCGCTCGCGCTCTCGTGCAGCGTACGCCCCGAGATCCGCGTGCCGTCGTTCGCCAACGGCGGGCTCCTCCGCGACGCCGCGCCGCTGCCCCAGCCGAGCTACGACGCGCTCGGCGCGGCGTGGCGCGTGGGCGGCACGGGCGTGACGCTGCTCGGCCCCGACTTCGTCACGAAGGCCGCGGTGAAGCGGCTGTCGCTCTTTGGCCGCCCCGACGCCATCTACGCCATCACCGAGGGCGGCTGCCTCGACGGCGGGGCGCGCGCGGTGTTCGAGGGGCACTGGCGCTACGCAGAGAACGTGGACGTGGGGCTCCTCCGGCTCGAGGTCGCCGACCCGGCGATCGCCAGGAGGCTGTGCGACGGCACGTTCGTCGCCGCGGACGCGCCGCGGGTGCGGCTCGAGGGGCTCTGGGGCAAGGGCGACGAGGAGCCGAACGCCCCGCTCTCGGCGACCTTCCAGGCGCCGCTCCGGGTCGCGCTCGACGAGCAGGGGCAGCCCGACTTCCTCGCCGGCGGCCACCGCGCGAGCGCGACCATCCAGGACTACGGGGTCTCCGAGAACAGCCTGCCGGGCATGCGCATGATCGAGCTGCTCGGCGCCGAGTTCGCCGAGGTCGACACCCGCCTCACGAAGGACGGCCAGGTCGTGCTGATGCACGACGCCGAGCTGTCGCCGCGGCTCGTGCAGGGGCGCTTCTGCAAGGGCTACGTCGCCGACTTCACCCTGGGACAGCTCCGCGCGAGCTGCCGCCTCGAGAACGGCGAGGAGATCCCGACGCTCGCCGAGGCCCTCGACGTCGCCTTCCGCTCGACGCGGCTCCGCGGCGTGTGGCTCGACACCAAGGCGCCCGAAGTGCTCGCGCCCCAGCTCCCGCTCGCGGCCGACTACACCGCGCGAGGGGCGAGGCGACTCAGCGAAGGCGGCCTCCCGTTCACCGTCGTGAACGGCATGTACGACGCGTCGCTCGTGGAGGTGTGGAAGGCGCTCCCGCACCCGCCCGGCGCGGTGTGCCTCGTGGAGTCCGACGCCGCGGCGGCGCGCGACGCGGGCTGCCTCATTTGGGCGCCGCGCTTCACCCTCGGCCCGCAGGCCGAGGAGGTCGCCGCAGCCCAGGCGAGCGGGCTCCGGGTGGTCTACTGGACGGTGAACGGCTCCGACGTCATCGACAAATTCCTGAAGCTCGGGAAGCCGAACGCCATGATCTCGGACACCCCTGGGCTTGTATTCTACAAGTACAACATCGGTGACTTCACTCCACCCCGCCCGGGGCGCCGTTGACCCCGCTCGCGCTGCTCGCCGACCTCGCGCCGACGCGGGTTCTCGAGGCCGATCTCCACGTGGGGGTCAGCGTCACGCGCGGCGAGCAGGCGGTGCAGGAGCTCGCGGTCGCCGACAGGCGAACGGGGGGCACGGTCTCGGCCGCGCTCGTGTACCGCACGCGGTACTTCCTGAGCCCGTTCGTCGATGTGGGGCACACGCTCGTGTCGTCGGGAGGCACGACGGTGCCCGCGTACCAGACCGCGGGGCCCGCCATCGCCGACCAGCGGCTGGCGCTGTGGAACGCGTCCGGTGGGCTCACGCTCGACACCTGGCGCCTCCGCTTCCAGGGCGGCCTCGGCGTGGGCGTGGTGGTCGTGCGCACCCGCCTCGCGGGCGACGAGGCCCGGGGCGCGCGCCTCGGGCCCCTGCCCTTCTTCAGCGTGGGGGTCTCCCTCGTGCGCGCCCCTCGGTTCGCCCTGGCGCTGAAGCTCCGCGCGCTGCCCTCGTCGCAACACCTCGACGTCGAGGTGTTCTCCGTGGGCTTCGAGGCGCGCGGAGATCTGCTCCGCTTCTGACCGACCGCCTCGCCTCGCTCAGCGGCCGAGGATGCGCGCGAGGAGCGAGGCCTCGCCGGCCTCGTCGCGCGGCTTCTCCCGGCAGCGGCAGCGCTCGGCCCGGGGCACGTCCCCGAGGACCTGCTCGACGTGCATCCCGCACCCGGCGAACGTGGGCTTCTGACAGCTCGTGCACTCGACCCTTCGACACATGGCAGCGCTCCTTGCAGGCCGCTCCGATCCGGCGCGGCGCGTGATTTGCCCGTAGGAGCCAGGGGCGCGCGCGTTGGGTTCGCGGAGTGCGCTACGGCGCGAGCACGAGCCGCCCGAAGGCCTCGGGCACGTGGAAATTGGGCTTCGGCGTGCGCGTGGGGCGGAACGCCAGGTAGAGGCGGTCGCGCCCCGGCTCGCGCCTGCCTTCCATGCGAAAGAGCCCCAGCGGGAGGCGCTTGCCCGGGCCGAGCGCCGCCACGAGCTCCCCGGCCGTGAGCGCGACCTCGATCGTGGCCTTGCGCCCCGTGGCGTCGCGGCGGGTGCCCACCTTGGCCCCGCTCGACCAGGCCACGTCCTCGCGCTTCGCGTCGCGGTCGACGTCGATGTCGAACACGTGCCCGAAGGGGCCGACCTCGATCTCGAAGTAGCGCCGCGGGCGCGCGGGATCGGGCGTCAGGAAGAGCTCGACGCAGTCTTCCTGGTAGAGCCGCTCGCGCTCGCGGTCGACCGGGCGCGAGGTGTCGGTGTGGAGGCCCGCGCCCTCGAGCTCCCACAGCGCGTAGAGGGCCCGCTCCGACCACAAGAACCGGGCGGTCGTGCGCACGCCCGTCGCGCGGCCCGACCAGTCGGTGTCCCACGTGACGGGGGTGGCGGTGGCCCACACGGCGTCGACCTGCCCGTCGAGCTCCGGCGGCGCGCCGCGCAGCCGGGCCGCGAGCACCTCGCCCGCGCCG
>CAZHGG010000469.1:0-5491 GCA_964531755.1 uncultured Polyangiaceae bacterium | reverse complement strand
GGGCGGGGGTGCTCGCGCCGCTCGGCGCGCTCGGCGCGGGGCTCGCGGTCGCGGCGCGCCGCCGGCGTCAGCGGAAGGTGTAGGCGGCGCCCAGGCCGAAGAGATCGGCGCTCGCCGCGTAGGTGCCGCCGTTCACGGCCTCGAACGGCGCGTTGCCCTTGATGGGGTTCACGCGGGGGAGCTTGGCCGTGCGCGGATCGACCGACTCGCTGGCGGCGAAGACGTGGGCGTACACGACGTCGAGGCGCAGGCGCGGCGACACGTGCAGGCCCGCGCCGATGGAGGCGGTGACCTTGGCGAAGTCGAGCGACGAGAGCGAGAGGTACTCGGGCGGAACGCCGGAGGTCTCGTAGCTCGCCCCGGCGCGCAGATCGAGCGGCCGGTCCTTCACGGTCACGCGCCCCTCGCCGCCGAGCCGGAAGGAGCTCGAGTCGGCGAAGCCGCGGGGGATGGTGATCGGCGGCAACGCGACCTTCGGTGGCAGACCGGTGATGCCGTCCAGGGAGATCCCCCGCGGCGTCGCGGTGATGGCGTCGTGCGCGGACCAGAGCTCGCGCACGTAGGCGGCCTCGATCCGCAGGTCGGGCGTGGGCCGCGCCTCGACCCCGAGCCGCACGATCGCGGGCAGCACGAAGCGCACGTCGGCCTGGTCGCCGCGGATCTGCGCGGTGTCGAACACCGCCGAGGTGGGCAGGCGCACGGTGATCTTGGCGGGCGAGTCGATCACCGTGGGCAGCTGGCCGCTCACGCCGATGCGTAGGTATTTGCTGGGCACGAAGGTCGCGCCGGCGTTCATCGTGGGGGCGAAGATGGGCCCCACCTTGAGCTGCGCGGCCGCGTCGTACTCGGGCTGCTCCGGCGCGCCGATGAGGCGATCTTGGGGGCTCGCGCTGAAGGTGACCTGCGACTGGAAGACGCCGACGAGCGCCATCGCGCCGAGCCCGAGCCGGAGCTCCTCGAAGGGCTTGTAGGCGAGCCAGGCGCCGGGCACGGCGAGCACGCTGCCGTCGAACGAGCCGAGCGTGTAGCGGGCGGGGGAGGGCTGGCCGTCGACGGTCTCGGCGTAGCTGTTCAGCGCGACGTACGGCGCGATGAGCCCAGCCGCGACGGTCCACTGCTGGCGCGCCCCGAAGGCGTACGACCCCGCGATCGTGGGCAAGGGGATGAACTGCGAGCTGCCGCTCACGGTGGGCGATTTCACGCTCCTATAGGTGCCGTCGGCGTCGAGGATGAGCAGCTCGCGCTGGTGCTCCACCGAGAAGCGCAGCCACGCGAAGTCGACGAGCGCGGTCGTGCCCGCGTCGGCGAGGCCTGCGGGGTTGTACCAGATGGCGTGCAGGTCGTCGGCGCCCGCCACGTAGGCGCCCGCGCGGCCCATCGGGCGCACGCCGCGGTCGGAGAAATAGAGGCCCGCGGCCCCGGCGTCGGCCGCCCACGCGCCCGCGGCGAGCGCCGTGAGGCCCGCGAGCGCAGCGCGCCGAGCCCTGAAGCGCCGCGGCCTCACGGCGTGGCGGTCGCCTGGCGGATGACCTCGTACACCTGCTCGAGCCCGCTGCCCTTGTCGAGCAAGAAGCCGCGGAGCTCGGCCGCGATGTTCGCGTAGTCCTTGCCCTCGAGCTTCTCGGTGAGCGTCGGATCGGCGCGGTTCACGTCCGCGATGACGTCGATCACGACCTCGATGGGCGCGGGCCGGTTCGGCTCCGGCGGCGTGAGGAGCTTGCGGAGCGCGACGGCGATCACGCGGTTCGGGTCGACCTCGCGGCCGCAGACCTCCCGCCCCTCCGCGTCGCGCGCCTCCGCGAAGACCCGGGTGAGGGTCTCGACGGCGGCGTCGGCGAGGCCGCGACGCACGACCACGGGTCCCCGCTCGCCGCGCTCGTCCACGAGGCGCGGCGCCACGGCGCTCGAGAGGGCCGTGTACACGGGCGCGAGGTTCGTGTCGTCGCTCATCACCTGGAGCCCGTCGAGCATGGCGGCGAGGGTGGAGGCGTGCGCGTCGTGCTCGGAGGCCGGGTCGAGCAGGTACTGGAGCAGGCGCTGGAGCTCGGCGCGCGCCGCCGGATCGGCGCGGAGCGCCTCGAGCAGATCGATCGCCGCGGCGAAGGTGGGGCCGCCGACCGTCTCGCTCGCGCTCTGCCGGAGCTCGTCGCGCGCCCAGGCGCAGCGCGCGCCCGGCGAGCGATCGCGGCAGCGCGCGAGCACCTGGGACGACGTGGTCTCCAGCAGCGTGGGCAGGATGGCCGCGGTCGCCGGGTTGGCCCAGGTCGTCGCCTTCCCCGTGCCCTTGACGCTGAACAACGCGTCGACGATTTGCGAGCGCGCCTTGCGCCACTCGGTCTGCCGCGCGGGGCCGTCGGGGGCGGCGGCGAAGGCCGCGTCGACCCCCTTCATCGCGTCGATGAGGAGGATGAGCGGCGTCGTCTGCGGGTTCTTGGTGCCGTCGTTGCGCACGGAGAAGGTGTTGCCGCGCGCGTCGGCGAGGCCCTTGCTCCGCGCGGGGTCGAGGAGCACGCGCACCATGTCGATGAGCACCTCGAGGCCGCTGCGCGTCGCCCCCAGCTTGAGGCAGCGGCCCGTCTTTGCGTCCGTCAGCTCGCACCGCGGGATCTTCAGATCCTCCAGCACGGGGATCGTGTCCTGCAGCGCCTTGAAGAGGTCGGTCTTGCGGAGCACGTCGACGAGCAGCGGCTCGTAGGAGGAGGCCCCGTCCTGGGAGCACCACCGGGCGTTCGAGCGCGGGGCCGTGGGATCGCACACGTCCTTCGGCTGCGCGGCGCTGCCCCAGTGGAGGTGCAGCGTGTCGAAGAGCTCGACGAAGAGGAGCGGCTTGTCGTGGTCGTCGAACGCGGCCGCGAGCGCCCGGACGTTCTTGATGAAGTCGTACTTCTCGAGCGGGAAGAGCGCGTTGTTGTCGCGCCCGCGCAGCGTGTCGGCGAACGACGCGCACTGCCGGAGCTGCATCACCTTGCCGTCGGAGGGGTCGGTGAAGGGCGCCGCGGCGCACACCATCGAGGGCACGGGATCGAGGATGTCGCGGAGGAAGCGGTTCGTGTCGGGGTCGCGCCGCGTGGTGTCGCCCGGCAGGCCGTCGTGCGCCGTGTCGAAGAACACCATGCGCGAGATGCCCGGCACGGTGGGGCGGGTCGACAGGCCCTTGATGCCCGACGTGCGCTCGAGGAAGAGGTCGGCCCCGCCGACGAGGTCGGTCAGCGGGGACTTCATCATCTTGTCGAGGCAGTCGTCGCGGACGTCGAGCGGGAGGCGATCGAGCGCCACCTTCAAGAGCAGCTCCGCCACGTTCTCGAAGCGGAGCACGCCGCACTGCCGGAGCTTGGACGGGGCCTGCGAGCCGAGGAACAGGCACACCGTCTTGGCGAGGATGTTCGTGGGGTAGTCGAGCTGGACCTTCACCCCGCCCGGGTACGGCCAGATGATCTGCACGTGGGCGACGGCGTCCTCCTTCGTGCAGGCCGCCAGGCCGTTGGCGTCGTGGAGGGCCATCATGAAGCGCTGCAGGGCGCTCCGGTTCTGGCCCGTGTCGGGCTTCGCGCGGTCGACGCGCGTCTGGAACGACGCTGTGCTGCTCGTCGTGAGGTTCCACGCCGGGCCGTTCAGGTTGTTGCGGTCGTAGGTGAGCTCGTCGCGAAACTCGCTGTAGTTTGCAAATACTTCCTGGAGCTTCACGGTCTCGTCGCGCTTGAACGCGCGCACGAGGTCCTCGAGGATGCCGGGCTCCCGGGCGATCTTCGCGAGGACGTCGAGCATCTCGTCCCAGAACGTGGAGGCCGCCGGGATCGACGCCTCGGGGTGCGCGTCGGCGATCTCCTTGATCTTCAGGCCGAGCCCGACGAGCCGCGCCAGCTCGGTCGGGTGCTCCTTCGCCAGGCGCCTGCCGAGCTCGAGGACGTCGTCGACGGCGGGGTCGGCGAGCAGCTGCCCGACCGCGTGCACGAGGTCGACGAGCGGCGAGGTCTCGGGGTGAAATCCCCGGTAGCGGAGCACGACCGGGTCGGTTCCGAGGCTGCGCGGAGGCTCGCCCGCGTGCGTGAGCGCCCAGTCCTTCGTGAGGCTCGGGTCCGGCGCGTAGGTGCGGGAGGCCGAAGGGGTCGCGTCGCGGGCGCCGAAGAGCACGGGCGCGGCGCCAACGGCCTTCATGAGCGCGTCGCGATCGTGGGCGGGGTCGGGGTCGAGCAGGGGTCGGAGGTCCTGTCCGAGCGACGCGAGCAGCGTGCGGTTGCTCTCGAGCGTCTCGTAGAGCGGCGCGCCGCTCGGCCCGAGCGCCCGCCCCTGGGCGTCGCGGGGCCCCTCCGCGCCGTTCGCGGCGAAGAAGGGCGAGGCCACGGGCTCGGTGGTGACGAACTGACCCAGCGGGCCGATGTCGGGGAGGCCGTCGGGCCCCACGCCCGCGGGGCCCACCTGGTCGAGGAACGGCGGCGGCACCTGGCCGCCCACGAGGGCGACGCCCGCGAAGCCGCGCGGGTCCCGGCGGGTCACGTACTGCACGCTCGCGGTCTCGAGCTTGCTCGCGAACCCGGGGTCCTCGCGGAGCAGGAGGTGCCGCGCGAGCTCGAGCGTGGTCCGGGGGCGGCTCAGGGAGACGCGCGCGCCGATCAGCGGGTCGGGCGCGACCACAAGGTGCGCTGGCGGCGAGGTGGGCTCGGCCGTGCGGAGCTCCTCGCGCATGACGGCGAAGAGCGCCCCGAGCTCGCCCGCGGCGCGCCCGGGCACGGGGGTGCGGTTGGTGTTCGAGAACGGCCGGGACGGGTCCTTCCGCGTGGCCTCGTCGAGGGGGGTCGCGTCGCTCGCGACCACCTGGAGGAGCGAGCGGGTCAGCTCGACCAACCTCGGGTACGCGAGGATGGGGCGCGCGACGCCGAGCGCGATCCCCGAGGGGCGGTAGCCCTGGCGCGCGTCGAGCCGGGCGAAGGCGGCCTGGGTTTCGGGTGTAGTCTGCACGTGCTCGAGGACGTCGGCGAGCGCCCGGGTGAGGGCGGGGAGCGTGCCGTCGTTCTCCAGGTCGGTCAGGCGGCCGAGCACGTCGCCGAGGGCCCTCGGGAGCGGCGCCTCGCCCCCCGCCTCGCACGACCCCGCGCCCTCGCCGAGGCGCTTGACCGCGACAGGCTCGTCGGGGAACGCGGCGTCGAGGGCCCGGATGAGGTCGTCACGCCGCCGCGCGAGCGCCTCGATCCGCGCGACGCGGTAGCCGCGGCGAGCGCGCTGCTCGTCGATCGGCACGACGGCGCCCGCGGCGTTCCGCGCCGCCTTGTCGAGGGGCACGAGCTTGCGGAGGTCGACCCGGTCGGCGAACTTGCCGCGGGCGTCGGCGTGGCACACCGCGTGGAACGACGCGCCGGTGACGTCCTCGCGGAGCGCCTGCGCGCCGACGCGATCGCACACGAGCGTGAACATCTCCTGGCCGAGCGACCCGCGCTTCGGCACCGCCCGCGTCGTGTCGAGGTCGGTGGCGCACGCGCCGAGCGCCGTCGCGAGC
>CAZHGG010000468.1:0-5494 GCA_964531755.1 uncultured Polyangiaceae bacterium | reverse complement strand
CGAGCGCGCCCGACGCCGCGCCGCCGCCCGTCGACGCCGCCGAGGCCGGCGCGGACGCGGGGCCGCCGCCGAGCCCGCTGTCGGGCATCTGGCAGGGCACCGCCACCCAGGTCGGCATCGACCCGTTCACGGTGCTCGTGAGCGTGCACCCCACGGCCCTCACCGCGACCGCGGGCTCGGTGGTGGGCCTCATGACCTACCCCTCGCTCGGCTGCGGCGGCTACCTGACCCGCCACGATCCAGCCACCGGCGACGCGGGGGCGATCGACGCGGGCGCACCCACGACGAGCCTCCGCCTCTTCGCGCACGAGTCGGTGCCGCCCGAGGTGGCCTGCATCGTCGAGGGCGACGATCTGCTGACGCTGCAGCCCGACGGCAAGGTCCTCTACGAATATTGGGGTGAGTTCGGGGGCGCTCCGGTGTACGCGAGCGGCACGCTCACGCGCGTGGGCGCGGGAGGCCCCGTCGAGGCCCTCGGGGGCAGCTGGGCCGAGCCCACGGCGGCCGCCAACGGCGTGCGCCCGCTCATGGCGAGCCTCGTCCGAACGGACGCGGTCGGCGCGCCGGCCGGGCTCTTCTTGCGCGCCTCTGCCGACGGCGCGTACGCGTGTGGGGGCGTGTGGACCCTGCGCGCCCGCACGTCCGCGTCCGATCTCCTCGTGGAGGAGTCCTTCCCGGCGGGCCAGGTCGGGTGCGAGGGGCTCGCGCTCGGCGGCGCGAGGCTGCTGGGGGTGGGCGCGCGGCTCCAGGTCACCCGCGCGACCGACGCGGGCGCCGAAGCGCCGCTGACGCTCACGCTAGGCGGCCGGTAGCGGCCGCTCGCGGGACGCGGGCGCGCTCAGCGCGAGAGCCGGGCGTCGAGCTCCGCGTCGTCGAGGCTGCGGGCGATGGCCGCGGCGCGGCGACGCAGCCCGCTGCCCGGCGGCGAGCCCTTCAGGTGGGCGAGCAGCCCGAGGGACACGGTGCGCAGGCGCACGAAGCCGCCGTCGCCGGCGTGCCGCGACGCCGCGCGCGCCATCGTCAGGGCCTCGGCGTGCGCGCCCGCGCGACCGAGGACGTACGCGAGGCCAAGCGCGCGCCGGCACGCGGCGTACGGCGTCACCGCGGCGATCCCCGCGTAGAGCTCGCGCGCGGGCTCGAGCTCGCCGCATCGCAGGTGCTCGTGCGCGAGCTGGTCGGCGAGCCGCGCCGCGTAGTTGGGGCGCTCGGGCTCGGCCGGGTCGAGCTGCTCGAGCAGCTCGGTGGCCTCCTCGAGCGCGTACGTCTTCGACTGGAAGCTGTCGAGGCGGTCCTCGACGTAGGCGAACACGAGCGCCCGCTCGAGGCGCGCCGCGACCGCGGCCGTGACGGGCACTTCGGCCAGCCGGGCGTGGGCTTCCGGGTAGTCGCGCTGCCTCACCGCGAGCTGCGCGTACCCGAGCGCGAGCCACACACGATCGGCCGAGTCGGAGGCCGGAGGGCGGCTCCAGATGTTCAGCAGATCGCGGAGGAGCTCCGACGGCAGATCGGCGCTGCGGCTGTGGAACATGCCGAGCCACCGCAGGCGGGCCTCCACCGAGCGAGGCAGGCCGTAGACGCGGAGCAAACGGACGCCGTGCTCGCCGCCGTCGCGCGTGCCGCGGCCGCGAAGACGGCGCAGGCCCCGTTCGACCGACTGGGCGTCGAGCGCGGGCGAGGCGTGCTGCGCCACCCTCAGCGCGACCGCCGCGAGCGACCCCGCGTCCGCCACGAGCGCGTCGACGTAGTCGCCCCACGTGTAGCCGGGCTGGCGTGGATCGAGGCCGGTCTCACCGTACATCGGACCCATTCTACAGCCCGGTCGCGGCCGCGGGCGCACACCTCGCGACCGACGACGCGCTTTTTTCGGCCGCGTGGCTGGCCTCCTCCCCTTTCTGCGTCAACTTGCTACGCTGACGGGGATGCGCGAGACGCCGACCGACCCGCGCCGCGAGCACATCCTCGACGCAGCGCGCCGGTTGTTCGCCGAGCACGGGCCCCAGAAGACCACGGTCGCCGACATCGCCAAGGCCGCCGGCGTGGGGGTGGGCACGGTCTACCTCGAGTTCGACTCCAAAGACGCCATCGTCTCCGAGCTGTCCGGCACGATGCACGGCGTCGTGCTGGCGGCCATGCGCGACGCGGTCCGCGAGCGCGACGCGGACGCCGACCTCGCGACGGCCTTCGTCGCGGTGATCGAGGCCCGCACCCGGGCCTTCCTCTCGTTTCGGGAGAAGGGGCCCGGCGGCAAGAGCTGCGAGCTGCTCCAGTGCCGGACGGAGGTCACCCGCCGCGAGCAGGCCCGGTTCTTCGACCGGGAGCGGGCGTTTTACACGGAGCTCTTCGCGGTCGCCGCCCGCCGCCACGAGCTCGGGCCGCACGAGGCGGGGCGCGTCGCCGAGCTCGTGCAGCTCGCGCTCGCGTCGCTCTCGCCGCCGGCGCTGTTCATTCTGCCCCCGGCCGACGCCGCCGCGCGCGCGCGCGACCTCGCGTTGCTGCTCGTGGTGGGGCTCGCGTCGCGAGGGTGAGCAGGCGAGAGCCCGCCCGGGCGCGCCTCAGCCCGCGGGGGCGAGGGCTGCCTCGTGCGGCTCGAGCGCCGCCCGCAGCGCGGCCTCGAGGTCGGAGAGGCGGTAGGGCTTTTGGAGGAAGACCACCGACTGCTCGGAGAGCTTCTCGCTGACGTCCTCGAGGCTGAAGCCCGTCGACAGGATGACGGGCAGCGCGGGCTCGAGCGAGCGCAGCGCCTTCAGGGTGTCGACCCCCGACAGCACCGGCATGGTCATGTCGAGGAGGGCGAGCACGATCTTCGCGCGGTGGACCTGGAACAGCTCGAGGGCCCCGCGGCCGTCGGAGGCGGACAGCGTCTCGAAGCCGAGGGTGCGCAGGAGCACGCCGAGCGTGGCGCGGATGGCGCGCTGGTCGTCGGCGATGAGCACGGTCCCGCGCCCCCTCCACGACGAGGCCGGGGGCTCCGCGGCGGGCGGCTGCTCGGGGAGATTGACGGCCGGAAAGAGCAACGTGAACCGCGTGCCCGCGCCGGGCTCCGATGCCACGGTGATCGCGCCGCGGTGGCCGCGCACGATGCCGAGCACGGCCGACATCCCGAGGCCGCGCCCCGCGAACTTCGTCGTGAAGAACGGCTCGAACAGGCGCGACTGGGTCTCCGTGGACATGCCGCAGCCCGTGTCGGCCACCTCGAGCGCGACGTACTCTCCCGGGGCGACGCCGCGCTCCGCGGCCACCTCGGCCCCGAGCGCCCGCGTGGAGGTGCGCAGCGTGATGGTGCCCTCGCCGTCGCCCAGCGCGTCGGAGGCGTTGGTCAGCAGGTTCATGACGACCTGCTGCAGCTCGGCGCGATCGCCCATGACGCACGGGAGCTTCGGCGCGAGGTCGCGTTCGACCTTGGCCTTGCGGGTGATCACCACGCCGAGCAGGCTCGCCATGTCGACGAGCAGCGAGCCCAGGTCCACCGGGGCGACGACGAGGGGCCGCATCCCCGCGTACGCGAGCAGCTTTTGGGTGAGCTCGGCCGCGCGCAGCGACAGCTTCTCGATTTGCTCGAGCCCCGTCGCCAGGCGGTCGAGCTCGGCGGAGCCGACGCCGCCCGCCGCGCGCGCCTCGAGGGTCTTCCGCGCGAGGCTCGCGTGGCCGAGCACCCCCGTGAGCAGGTTGTTGAAGTCGTGGGCCACGCCGCCAGCGAGCACCCCGAGGCTCTCGAGCTTTTGGGCGCGCACGAGGCGGAGCTCGAGCTCGTGACGCTCGGCCTCGGCGGTCACCCGGCTCGTGACGTCGAACACGTAGCCGAGGTAGTGCGTGGCGCTCCCCTGGGCGTCACGCAGGATGTGGGTGAAGTCGTAGAGCCAGATCACCTGCCCGTCCCGGCGCCGCACGCGGTAGGGCTCGTGCTCGAACGACTCGGCGCCCGACTCCGTCGCCGTCGTGACCTCGGCGCCGACGCGGGCGAGGTCCTCGGGCAACACGAGGCTGCCGTACGACACCGCGCCCGACGTGAACGCGTCGGCCGCGTGGCCGAGCACCTCGTGGACGTTGCCGGAGACGTACTCCACGGGCCACGCGGGCTCGTTCCTCCACTTGAACACCACGACCGGCCCCCGCTCGAAGAGGGCGCGCTCGTCGAGGTGAGGGAGCGGGGGCGGCACGTGGTGACTATAGCGCGACTGGACGGCGCGACGCCGCGGTGGCGGCGCCGCGGAATCGCCCGGGCCCCCGTTGACGCCGTCGTGAACGAATTTAGGTTCTGTTCACGACGGGGCGGCTGGCGCGGCGCAAGGGTGCGCGGCGCCGTCGCAGCCCCCTGCACTCCCACCGTACGCTCTCGAAGCGGCGCGAGCCCTCGCCGCCGCGACGGGGGAGCACGCCACCGCCTCGCCACCGCCACCCCGAGAAAAAGAAGAGACCCCCCTCCATGACCACGTCCCGTGGCGGCGCTCCGGCGCCCACCGCCCCCCTCGCCGCTCTCCCTCTGCGCTCGGGGGTGCTCTTCCCCGGCACCACCCTCACGCTCTCCGTGGGTCGGCCTCGGTCGCTCGCGCTCCTCCGCACGCTGTACCCGGGCGACGTCATCGTCACGCTCACGCAGCGCAACCCGAAGACCCAGGCCCCCGACCAGAGCGAGGTGCACACCGCGGCCACGCTCGCCCGCGTGGAGAGCATCCAGAAGCGGAGCGAGTCGGACTGGCAGCTCTCGGTGACCGGGCTCGATCGTGCGCGGCTCGTGGAGCTGCACGACGACGGGCCGTTCCTGCGCGCGACCGTGGAGAAGCTCGAGGAGCACGGCGGCGACACCCTCGAGGCGCAGGAGCTCGCCGCGGCGCTCGTGCGCTCCCTGAAGGACGCCACCGAGTCGGAGGGCGGCGCGCTGGCGCACCTCGACGCGCGGGCGCTCGACCCGGCGGCGCTGGCGGACACGGTCGCCGCGCAGTCGAACGTGGCCACGGAGCGCGAGGTCGCGCTGCTCGCCGAGCTCGACGTGCCCAGCCGCCTGCGGGCGCTCACCGACGCGCTCGGCGAGCTCCGCGCCCGCGGCGAGGTGAAGGCGAAGATCGAGAGCGAGGTGCGCCAGCGCTTTGGCAAGTCGCAGCGCGAGGCCGTGCTCCGAGAGCAGCTGAAGGCGATCCAGAAGGAGCTGGGCGACGACGACGCCGACAACGAGTCGAGCGAGCTCGGCGCCCTGAAGAAGCGGCTCGCGGAGGCCAACCTCCCCGAGGAGGCCCGCAAGGTCGCCGACCGCGAGCTCGCGCGGCTCGCGCAGATGGGCGGCCAAGGCGCCGAGGTGCACGTGATCCGGAACTACCTCGAGCTCATCGCCGACCTACCCTGGTCGAAGCGCGCCGAGGTGCGCCTCGACGTGTCCGCGGTGGAGGCGCAGCTCGAGCAAGATCACTACGGCCTCACCGACGTGAAGCGACGCATCCTGGAGCACATGGCGGTGCTCGGCCTCGCGCAGGCTGCGCCCGGCGGCGACGCGGCGGACGAG
>CAZHGG010000467.1:0-5507 GCA_964531755.1 uncultured Polyangiaceae bacterium | reverse complement strand
GCGCGCGGTGCTCACGGCGCGGCCCCAGAAGAAGCCGTCGGCGCCGAGCCCCTGGTAGAGCGGGAGGAGCACGAGGCCGTCGCGCGGCGCGCGGATCGGCCCGCCCTTGTCGTGGGCGAGGAGCTGCCCGGCCCGCGCGTGGTCGAGGTTGCGGAAGCCGGGCTCCATCTTGAAGTGGTCCTCCTCCGCGATGGCGTGGCGGCTCACCACCTCCATGACGCGGGGCAGATCGCCGCGTCGGCCCTCCAGCAGGGCGTGCGCGGCGCGCGTCTCGACCAGCGCGCCGTGCGCGAACACGCCCGCCTCTTGGGCGGCCAAGAGGAGCGCCGCCTCGAGGTTGTCGACCGCGCCGGGGTCTTGGTGCTGCCCGCCCTCGACGGTGAACGTCACGCACCCCTGGCGCGTCCAGTACTCGGCGAGCACGCCGTCGACCTGCTCCTCGAGGCCCATGATGATCGGAAGCGGCAGGTGCCGGACGAAGTGCCGCTGCGGCAGCGTGTCGCCGAAGATGACGAACGGCACGCCGCTCGCGCTCGTCGTGTGGAGATCGACGAGGTACACAGGCCCGCGCGCGCGGCCGATCGCCTCGCGGATCACCGCGAGCAGCGCGACCTGCTCGCGATCTTCGCTGTCGAGCTCGCCCTCGGGCGGGGCGGCGTCGAGCCGCGCCACGGCGCGCTCGTTCCACTGCCGGTTCAGGTCCTTCGCGTGGTAGCGGAGCCCCTCGGCCATCGCCGCCATGTTGCCCGCGAACGCGACGACCTCGCCGCGCACCGTGACGTCGCCGCGGGAGAGCCGCGCGAGCACGCGCCGCGCCGCGCGCACGCCGCCGAGCTCGTTGCCGTGAATGCCACCTACGGCGATGAGCGTGGGCCCGGGCTCGTCGCCGAGCACGCGCCCGAGCTCACGCTCGGTCGGCAGATCGTGGGGAGTTGCGCTCGTGGTCATTCCGCTCACCCGTTGCCCCTGCGCCGCGGGTGCTCCGACGCTGGCTCCACCTGTCCGACCTGGTTTTCCAGCAGCGCGGCCGCGATTTCCATGAAGTCTTCTTCGGTGATGAGGCCGACCAGGCTGCCGTCCTGCACGACGGGGAGGCACCCGATGCGGTGGCGGCGCATGAGCGCGATGGCCACGGTCGTGGCGGTGTCGGGCGTCACGGTGACGAGGTCGGCGCCCTTGCGCATGAGGTCGGACACGGCGGTGTCGCGCGCCATGCTCGCCTCCGACTCCGGCTTTCGCGCGTGCTCGGTCATGTGGCGCAGCACGGCCCTCGCGGAGATGAGGCCGACGAGCTCGCCCGTGCTCGTCTCCACCGGGAGGTGCCGCACGCGCTGCCAGCTCATGAGCTCGGCCACCATCTCCACGGCGTCGTCGGGCTGCACGGTGAGCACGTCGGTCGCCATGTAGTGGCTCACCTTGTTGTAGCCGGTGCGCTTCTCGTACACCTCGCCGAGGCTCGCGTCGTCCCACTCGGCCACGGGCGCGCCGCTCTTTTGCCGCGCGATGGTGCCCGCGACGAGCGCGCCGAGCCGCTCGCCCGGTGAGCCGCGCGACATGCCGGCGAGCGACCGCAGCATCCAGCGGGAGCCCGTGCGCAGCGTGCGCACCCGCTGCTCCACGACGCCGAGGTAGCGCGCGGCGTCGCGGTCGTCGATGCCCGCGCGGCGGAGGCCCGCCTCGGCCAGGGGCAGCAGCTTGTCGAGGACGAGGGGCTGGGCGATGGCCTCCTCACCGTCCAGCCACGTGAGGCGGGCCGCGAGCCCGTCGCGCGCGGCCGCGTAGAAGTTCGCCTGCGCGTGGTCGAACTCCATGCGCGCCGGCAGGTCCTCGACGGTGGCCGTGAGCTCGCGCATGAGCCCGAGCCAGAACGCCGCGTTCGCGACCTCGTCGAGCACCGTGGGGCCGGAGGGGATCGCCCGAAGCTCGATGCGCAGGTGGGGCTTGCCGTTCTCCGAGATGCCGTAGCAGGCGCGGTTCCAGCGGTAGATCGTGCCGTTGTGCAGGCGCAGCGCCTTGAGCTCCGGCACGCCCCCGCGGTCGAGGGTGGCGAGCGCGTCTTCCTCGTCTTCGGTGCCCACGAGCGGGCGGAAGCGGGCGACGTTGTCCTTGAAGAGGGACGCCACGCCGCCGCTTATCCACTGCCGGCCGAAGCTCACGCGCGCGGCGCGGTCGCGGAGGTGGTGGCCCGGGGCGCGGATGTCGCACGACTGCTCGAAGAGCGCGATGCGGGTCTCCGCCCAGAGGCGCTTGCCAAACAGCGTCGGCGAGTTCGTGCCCACCGCGAGGGTGGGGGCGAGCACGAGCTGCGCGACGTTGTAGTAGTCCGCGAAGCGCTCAGGCTCGGCCACCTGGAGGTGCACCTGGAAGCTCGCGTTGCACGCCTCGAACATGATCGAGTCGTGCTTGAGCATGAGCTCGTCGAGGCCCTTGATGGAGAGGTCATACGCCTCGCCCCGCGCCGCGTTCATCACGCGGTTGATGGTGAGGTAGCGGGGGTTCGGGACGATGTTCGCGAGGCCCAGGTCGGACTTGGCGATCGTGGGCAGGATGCCGGCCAGCACGGGCTCGACGCCGAGCTCCGCCCCGCGCTGCTGCACCCGGCCGTAGAGCTCGCTGAGCTGGCGCTCGAGCGCCGCGAGGCCGCCGCCCGAGAAGGGCTGCGGGTCGGCGTTCAGCTCGAGGTTGAAGAGCCCGAGCTCGGTCGTGAAGTGCGGGTCGTCGAGGCGCTCGAGCAGCTCGAGGGCCCGCGGCGCGCAGCCGAACGTGTCGTCGACGAGGAACATCTCCTGCTCGGCGCCGATGCGCGAGACGCCCCGCTCGAACATGCCCTCGGCGAGCATGCGCTCGAGGCCCCGGAGGTCGCGGAGCACGGTGCGCATGAACGCGCGCCGCCCCTCGCCGGAGAGCTCGCCCGTGACGAGCTTGTGCGCGTGCGTGTTGCCGTCGCTCGAGGGCGCGGGCGCGCCCACCTCGCCCTCGCCGGAGAGGGGCTCCTTCGCGGCGGCCACCCGCGCCTCCTCGCTGTCGCGCGCGGTGCTCATTCGGTCCACTGCGCCAGGATCTTCGGGACCATCGCGCGCCAGGTGACCCAGTCGTGGTCCCAGTCTTTGCCCCACGACTCGACGTAGTTGGGTATGCCCTTCTCACCGAGCACGTGCGCGAGCCGGAAGCTCTCGTCGATGTCCTCCCACTTCCCCTCGCCCGTGGCGAAGTGGATGTAGCGCGTGCGCAGCACGTCGAGGTGCCGGCCGGAGAGGGTGGGCACGAAGTGCAGCGGCGACGACACGCGGAAGTAGTCGGTGGGCTCCGAGCGCTCGCACCACTTCATGATGTTGAAGGTGCCGCTCAGCGCGAGCGCCTTGTGAAAGATGTCCGGGAAGCGGCACACGACGGCCGCGGCGTGGAAGGCGCCGATCGAGGCGCCCGCCGCCCAGATGCCGACGTCGCCCGAGCGGCAGTCGGTGCGGATCGCGGGCGCCACCTCGTGCTTCACGTACTGGTGGTACTGGTGCTGCATCCACATGCGGTGCTCGGGGCTGGTCTGCTTGTCGAACCAGGCGCTCCCGCCCACGCTGTCGCACGAATACACGCGGATCCGACCCGCCTCGAGCAGCGGCGAGAGCACGCGGATGAGGAGGAAGCGATCGATCTCGTCGGCGTCGCCGCCCGCGGTGGGGAAGATGAGGACGGGCTGCCCCGCGTGGCCCCAACGAGAGAGGGTCGCCTCGCACTGGAGGCGCGCGGAGTGCCAGCGGCTGGTCTCGTAGGTGGACAAGCCCCCAGAGTACGAGGAGCCCGCGGCGCTGCCAAGGGGCGGCGCGCGGCGTCCTGCCCGGGGTCTCTCGGGCTCCGGCGGGTGGTCCGAGCCCCTCGCGGCGAGGCGTGGCCGGGCCTGGCGCCTCGTGAACGTGCAAAATGCACACAAAAAAAATCCATCGGCCACGTCGCCTGCGTCGCGCCACTTTTGGCGCAGTCTCACCCGGGATCAACCACTTGGAGCGTCGCTCGTCGACCGAACAGCGTGGCTCGTGGGTGCCCAGCCGTTTCGTCGTTGCGCGGCGTCCGCGCGCCGCTACCGTGGGGCTTTGGGGCGTGGAGTGGCGCCCCGCGCGGCGCGGCCGCGTCCTCCACCGAGTCACCGCCGAGCGTCCGTTCCGGGCGCGCTGTGGGGAGGTCGTGCCCCGCGTCGCGCTCGACTCACGCGCAAGCCTGCGACTGCCCATCTCGAAGTTGCCATAGGACACGATGCAAGCACTCCGTCTCGTCGATCAGGTCCGCGACGCCGTCGCCGCGCGAGGGCTCAGCCCGCGCACGGCGGAGGCCTACGTGGCGTGGACTCGCCGCTTCCTCGCTCGCTACCCGGACAGGCACCCGCTCGAGCTCGGCGCGTCCGAGGTCGAGGCGTTCGTGGCACAGCTCGGCGCCGGCGTGCGCGTGGCGGCCTCGACCCAGAACCAAGCGCTGGCGGCGCTGCTCTTCTTCTTCGCCCGCGTTCTCGGCGCCCCCCTCGCGGGGTCGGGCACGCTCCCCCGCGCGAAGCTGCCGAAGCGCGCCCCGGTCGTGCTGACGCGCGCCGAGGTCGCCGCGGTGCTCGCGCGCATGCGCGGCCCGACGGGGCTGATGGCGGCGCTGCTCTACGGCGCCGGGCTCCGCCTGCTCGAGTGCGCGCGGCTCCGCGTGAGGGACGTCGATCTCGACCACGGTGAGGTCTTCGTGCGGGGCGCGCACGCGGCGGACGATCGCGCCACCGTCCTCCCCGTGGGCCTCGTCGCGCCGCTCCGCGAGCACCTGGCGCGCGTCCGCGAGCTCCACACGTCCGACCTCGCGGCCGGGGCGGGCTGGGCCGACGTCCCGCTCGCGCTCGCCGGCTCCGACGTCGCGCGCTCGTGGGCCCTGCAGTGGGTGTTCCCGGCGACCCGCATGCACCTCGACCCCGCCACGGGCCAGCGCCGCCGTCGGCACATGCACCAGACCGTGCTCCAGAACGCGGTGCGCGACGCCGTCCTGGCGAGCGGGCTCACGAAGCGCGCGAGCTGCCACACGCTCCGGCACTCCTTCGCTTCCCACAGGCTCGAGGAGGGGCACGACATCCGCGCCGTCCAAGACCTCCTCGGTCACAAGGCGCTCGGCACGACGATGGTCTACGCGCACACCGCGCGACGACAGGCCACGAGGAGCCAGGAGCTGTCCGCCGGGCGCCGCGAGGCCCGCACCGACCCCCCCTGAGCCACCTGCCCGCGCGCACCCCCCGGGGGCGCCTCGAGCTCCTTTGTCATGGACTCTTCGAGGCTTCGGGGAGAGCCTTGCGGGCAGGTGGGAGCGCCCACCGCAACGAGGGACCGCCCATGACGAGGACTCTGGCGAGCCGAAGGGCACGCTCTCGCACGCTCCACCTCCACGCACACCGCGCGCTCCAGGCCGCACGTGGGCTCGTCGCGCTCGGCGCACTCGTCGCCTCGACCCGCGCGGAGGCGCAGGGCGCCCCCAGCGCGGCGCCCGCGCCGTCG
>CAZHGG010000466.1:0-5508 GCA_964531755.1 uncultured Polyangiaceae bacterium | reverse complement strand
GAGGGCATGGTCGCGACGTTCACGGAGCGTACCTTTCCGGCCGCGAGCTTCGCGACCCCTCGACGCGCCTCTGCGAGGAGCGCGGGGACCGGCGTCGCGGCCCGCACGGAGAGACGCGCGGGCCCGCAGATCGCGCGTCGACCACCTGTCGCTTGTCGTAGGAAGTTGTCGCGCGCGCCCACCAACCCGGCGCGCGTGTCTCGAACCTCGCCGCAGAGGTCTACGGCGCGGCGAACCCGTCGGTGGCCGTCACGAGCTCGTGCACGATGCCCGGCTCGCTCGCCGAGTGGCCCGCGTCCGGCACGATGTGGAGCGCCGCCTCGGGCCAGGCCTTGTGGAGCGCCCACGCGCTCTCGGCGGGGCACACCACGTCGTACCGGCCCTGGACGATCACGCCGGGGATGTGCCGCATGCGGTCCAGGTTCGCCGGCGCGAGGAGGGCCCGCTCGCCGGTGAGCCACCCGCCGTTCATGAAGTAGTGGCACTCGATGCGCGCGAACGCGAGGCTGAACGCGTCGCCCGCGGTGCGCTCGATGAGCTCGACGTCGGGGATGAGGCAGCTCGTGCGCCCCTCCCACACGCTCCAGATGCGCGCGGCCTCGCGCCGCACCGCGTCGTCGTCGGAGGTGAGACGCGCGTAATACGCGCTCACGAGATCGCCGCGCTCGGCCTCGGGGATGTGCCCCTCGTAGGGCTCCCAGGCGTCGGGGAAGATCGCGCCCGCGCCGCGCTGATAGAACCAGTCAATCTCTTGTTTTCGCAGGAGAAATATCCCGCGCAGGACGAGCTCGGTCACGCGCTCCGGGTGGGTCTGGGCGTAGGCGAGCGCGAGCGTGGAGCCCCACGAGCCGCCGAACACCTGCCACCGCTCGATCCCAAGCTCCTCGCGCAGCCGCTCGATGTCGGCGACGAGGTGCCACGTCGTGTTGTGCTCGAGCGACGCGTGCGGCGTGCTCTTGCCCGAGCCGCGCTGGTCGAACACGACGATGCGGTAGCGCGCAGGGTCGAAGTACCGCCGGTGCTTCGGATCGGAGCCGCCGCCGGGGCCACCGTGCAGGAACACGACGGGCTTGCCCTCGGGGTTGCCCGACTCCTCCCAGTAGAGCGTGTGGCCGTCGGAGACGGGGAGGCTGCCGGAGCGGGTGGGCTCGATCGCGGGGTACAGGGTGCGGAGGGCCATGAGGCGTGTCTACAGCAGCCGGGGGCGCGGCGCGAGCGTGACGGCCGCCTGCGCACGGGCGGCTGCGCGACGCCTTGCTTCTGAACGGGCGCTGCCGTTCAATCGGTCGGCCATGCCCGCCTGCCGCCACGCCCTCTTCGCCGAGACCGGACACGAGTCGGTGTTCACCATCGACGCGTCGGCCATCGTGTTCGGGCGCGGGGCCATCGCCGAGCTCGGACAGCACGCGCGCGCGCTCGGCGTCACCCGCGCGGGGGTCTTCACCGACCGCGGGGTCGCGGCGCTCCCCTTCTTCGAGGCCGGGGTGCGCGCGCTCCGCGCGGAGGGGATCGACCTGGCGGTGTTCGACGAGGTGCACGTGGAGCCCACCTGCCGCTCGTTCGAGGAGGCCGCCCGCTTCGCCCGCGACGGCGCGTTCGACGGCTACGTGTCGATCGGCGGGGGCTCCGCGATCGACACGTGCAAGGCGGCCGCGCTCTACGCGACCCACCCCGCGGCGCTGCTCGACTACGTGAACGCGCCGATCGGACGCGGCCTTCCCGTCCCCGGGCCGCTCCCGCCGCACGTCGCGTGCCCCACCACGAGCGGCACCGGCGCCGAGTGCACGGGCATCGCCGTGTTCGACCTCCTCGCCGCGAAGGCGAAGACCGGGATCGCGTCGCGGCGTTTGCGCCCGGCGCTCGCGGTCGTCGACCCGGACGCGACCCGCACGCTCCCGCGCGGGGTGGTCGCGGCCAGCGGCTTCGACGTGCTCTGCCACGCGGTCGAGTCGTACACGGCGCGGCCCTTCGGCGCGCGCCCGCGGAGCGCGGCGGTGGGGGCGCGGCCCATGAGCCAGGGGCGGAATCCGTGGAGCGACGTCGGCAGCCTCGAGGCGCTCCGCCTCGCGGGTCGATCGCTCACGCGCGGGATCTCCGACGCGAGCGACGACGAGGCGCGAGGCGAGCTCGCGTGGGCCGCGACGCTGGCCGGCGTCGCCTTCGGCAACGCGGGCGTGCACCTCCCCCACGGCATGAGCTACGCGGTCGCCGGGCTCGCCCGCGGCTACCACGCGCCCGGCTACCCGGGCCCGATGATCCCCCACGGCACGAGCGTGGTCCTGAGCGCCCCGAGCGTCGCGCGGTTCACCGCCGACGCCTGCCCCGAGCGGCACCTCACCGCCGCCGAGGCGCTCGGCGCCGACGTGCGCGGCGCGGCCCTCGACGAGGCCGGAGAGCGGCTGGCGGCCCGGCTCGAGGAGCTCATGCGCGCGGCCGATGTGCCCGACGGGCTCCGGGGCGTGGGGTACGTGGACGCCGATCTCGACGCCCTGGTCGAGCGCGCGCTCCTCCAGCGTCGCCTGCTCGACAACGCGCCGAAGGCCGTCGACGAGGGGCGCATGCGCGCGCTGTTCCAGGGCGCGATGGGGCGCGCGTGAGCCCGCGCGAGCCGCGCGAGCCACCCCCCGGCCGCGATCGGTACGGCTTCTTCACCCACATCGCGACGCGTTGGATGGACAACGACGTGTACGGGCACGTCAACAACACCGTGTATTATGCATTCTTCGACACGGTCATCAACCGCTACCTCATCGAGGAGGGCGGCCTCGACATCCACCGTGGACCCGTGATCGGCCTCGCGGTCGAGACCGCCTGCACGTTCGCGGGCTCGATCCAGTTCCCCGAAGAGGTCTGCGCGGGCCTCCGGGTCGCGAAGCTCGGCCGCACGTCCGTGGGGTACGAGGTCGGCGTGTTCGCGGCGGGCGACCCGGTCGCGAGGGCCCACGGCCGCTTCACCCACGTGTTCGTCGATCGCGAGACCCGGCGCCCCACCGAGCTGCCCGACCGCCTCCGCGAGGCGCTCGCGCGCTTGCTCCGCGCGTGACGCGGGGCCGCGGGTGACGCGCGCCGCGCCCGCCGCGATCGGCCGCTTGCTCGCGGCGTCCACGTCGTGAGAATGGTGTGGCGGCCTCCGGCGTTCTCCGCGCGGAGGCACGTGAGACGGTCCATGCACCCCACCCTCGCCAACGAGAGCGCTCCCCCCGTGGCGCGCCGCCTCGTCGCGCCCCTCACGCGCGCGCGGCTGCTCCGCGCCCTCGAGGAGCTCCGCGCCACCGGGACGCTCACGAGGGCCTCCGAGGCCGCGCTCCGGGCGTCGGATCTCGGCGCGCTCCGGTCCGCGCCGAGCGCGGGCCGACCTTACGGTCGCGTGCCGCTCCACCACGGCGCGCGAGGCGAGGTGATGCTGGCCTCTTGGCAGCCGGGGGTGCGGTGCGCGCCGCACGACCACGGCGGCGCGCGCGGGCTCGTGCTCGTCCTCGCCGGGCGCTTCGAGGAGCGCCTCTTCGCCCTCGACGGCCCACGCCTCGGAGGCGCCCGCGAGACGCGGCGCTGGCGTGCGGGCGAGTCCATCGCGGTCGCGCGCGACGTCGTCCACGACATGCAGTCGGCGGAGGCCGTGGGGCTCACGCTGCACCTCTACCCAGGCGACGCGGCCCCCGCGCGCGTGTACGACGCCGAGGCCGAGTGCACCTACCTCGTCCGCGGCGGCGCCTGGCTCCCGCCCGACGACGTGGTGCGTCGCGAGCCGTGGGCGCGACCGTGAGCGCGGCGGAGGCGGTCTACTGGGTGGCCTTCACCACGCTCTACCGGGAGGGCGGAGGGCAATTCTCACGCGCCGCGCGCACCCTCGGCGCCTCGCTCCGGGCGCGCAGCCCGCGCGCGCGCGTGGTCGTCGAGTCGGTGGAGTCGAAGGCCGATTTCGTCCGCGCCATGGCGCGCCTGCGCGACGCGGGCGTCGGGCTCCGCGAGCTCCACTTCATCGGCCACTCGGGGATGTACGGGCCGATGTTCCGCACCACCAAGGTGCCCGAGCAGCTCAGCCCGCACGAGTGGCGCACGCTCGCGGCGGAGGGGGCGCTCCCCTTCGCGCCGGGCGGCGAGGCCTACTTCCACTGCTGCCGGAGCGCCCGCTGGTTCGCGCCCTTCTTCGCGCGCACCTTCGGCGTCCCCGCGCGAGGGCATCACCTCTACACGACGTTCTCGCGCGCGCCCGACCGCTTCGCGTGGGACCCGCCGCTGGCCGGCGCGGACGCGCCCCTCCACGTGGTGGCGCTCCCTGGCCGCAAGTCGCACGGGCTCGCCGCCACGGCGCTCAAGTACGCCGGCGCGCTGCGCCCGGAGCCCATGCGGCGATTCGTCCCCGACGCCACGTTCGACGCGGCGCGGGCCTCCTACGACCGGGTGGCCGACCTCTACGACGAGGCCTTCGCGGACATCGGCGTCCGCGGGCCCGAAGTGGACTGGATCGAGCGGCGCCTGCCCGCCGGTCCGGGCACGCGCGCGCTCGAGATCGGGTGTGGGAACGGGGCGCTGCTCGCCAGGCTCGCGCCTCGCCTCGAGCGCGGCCTGGGCGTCGACGCCTCTGGCGAGATGATCGCGCGCGCGCGCCGGCGCTTCGGCCACACGCGAGGCCTCCGCTTCGAGACGGTGTCGGGGCCAGCGCTCCCCGCCGACGACGCGAGCGTCGACGTCGTCGTATCGATGTTGTCGTTCCGGTACCTGGACTGGGACCCGATCATGGCCGAGATTCGCCGGGTCCTCGCGCCGGGCGGTCGGCTGCTGGTGGTCGACATGGTCGCCGCGCCCGCGGGCCCGCGGGACGCCCCCGGGCTCCTCGCGGGGGCCCTCGCGAGCGCCCGCAGTCGCGTGCATCATGCACGATTTCACCGCAGGCTCGGGGCGCTCGTGCGTGATCCCCGGTGGGCGGAGATGCTGGCGTACAACCCGATCCGCGCCGAGCACGAGGTGCGGTGGTACCTCGAGGGGCGCTTCCCTGGGCGCCGCGTCGAGGTGCTCACGGTGGCGCTCACGTCGCGCGTGGTCGCGTTCGACTCGGGGCCGCTCCCGCGGGGCTTCGCGCTCCCGCAGAGCTACCCGTGAGGAGGCCCGGGGCCCGCGCCCCCCTGCTCGTGCTCGACTGGGGCATCGGCGGCTTTGGCGTGGTGCGGGCGCTGTGGGAGCGCGACCCGGGGGTCCCGGTCGTGTACGTCTCCGACGCCGGCTTCACGCCGTACGGGAGGGTGCCCGCAGACGTGCTCGCGGCCCGCATCGGCGCGCTCCTGGGCCACTTCGCAGGCCTCGGCGCCGAGCGAGCGGTGCTCGCGTGCAACGCGGCCAGCACGGTGGCCCACCTCGTTCGCGCGGGCGCGCTCGAGGTGGTCGACATGCTCGACGCGGGAGTGGAGGTCGTGCAGCGGACCGGGCTCCCGCGCGTGGGGCTCCTCGGCGGGGCGCGGACGGTGCGCTCGGGGAGCCACCGGCGCCGCCTCGCCGCGCTCGGCGTCGCCG
>CAZHGG010000465.1:1800-5513 GCA_964531755.1 uncultured Polyangiaceae bacterium | reverse complement strand
CCGCGCCGCGACGAACGAGAGCACCGCCGCGATGACGAAGCCGAGGCCCACGAAGCGCGCGAGCGCCACGAGCCGGCGCCCCGCCGAGCGCGGGCTCGACACGCGCCCTGTGACGCTGGCCGCCACGCGCGCCGCGAGCGCCGGGCTCATCCGCGAGGTCACGAGGAGCGTGGGCACGTCAGGCCCTCCCCTGCCCCTCGCGGCCGGGCTCTGCGGCGGCGAGGTTCCGCTCGATGAGCGCCAAGAGCTGCTCGCCCGTGACGCCGAGGCGCGCGGCGGCCTTCCCCGCGAGCGAGGTCTGCGCGACGCCGGGCGTGAACTGATAGGTGGGCAGGTGGTTGGGATCGAGCTCGACCTGCAGGAACCGGAGCTCGTCGATCTCGCCGGCGGCCTGGAGCCGGGTCGCGAACGCGAGGAAGTGCGTGGTGATGAAGGTCTGCGGGCGCAGCCGCGTGAGCATGCGAATGACGAGCTCGAAGATCTCCTCGCCCTCCGACGGGTTCGTGCCCGAGCAGAGCTCGTCGAGGATGACCATCGCGCCAGGCGGGAGGCTCTCGAAGAGCTCGCGGATGCGGAGCAGCTCCATCCCGAGGCGGCCCTCGGCCTGATCGACGCGGGTCTCTTGGATGAGCGACACGACGAGGCTCGAGCCGAGCATCACGCAGCCCGCGCGCGCGGGCACGAAGAGCCCCACCTGCGCGAGCACCTGCGAGAGCCCGACCGACTGCAAGAGCCGCGTCTTTCCGCCGGAGTTCGGGCCGGTCACGAGCACGCACGCGTCGTGCCGATCGAGCCGCAGATCGCACGGCACCGGCGCGACGCCGCTGGCGAGCAAGAGCGGGTTCCACAGGCCCTCGAGCACGCGCGGCTCGCCCGGCTCGGCGAGCTTGGGCAGGCACATGGCGAGCCCGCGGGCGGCCGCCGCGTCGCGGAGGCCGAGCGCGCCCAGATAGAACTCGAGATCTCCCACGAGCTGCACGAGGGGCGCGAGCTCGTCACGCAGGCCGTCGAACACCGCGTCGATGAGGCGCGCCATCACCTCGCCGTCGCCGAAGCGGTAGCCGCGCACGAAGAGCTCGACCTTGGCGAGCCAGCGGCGCCACGCCGAGCTCACGAAGGGGTTTTGGCGGTCCTCCTCGACCGACAAGAGCTGGAACCCGCGGATGCGGCCATCGGCCCCGATGCCGACCTTCAAGCTGAGGGTCGCCATGCTCTCGTCGTACCGCAGGAGATCGGCGAGCGAGCGGTAGGGCTCGCCGGCCAACACGCGCTTGCCGTACTCGGACAACCTCGCGAGCGCCGACGACGACGCGCCGTCGGCCGGCGGCTCCGCCAGGCGGTCGAAGAGCTTCTTCACGAGCGTGAGGATGTCGAGCTGGCGCCGGTTCGCGTCCCATTTCCCCGCGCCCGTCGCGCCCTCGAGCATGGAGCGGAGGCGCAGCAGATCGGTGTAGAGCGCACGCAACGCCTCACGGCGGCTCGGGTGGGTCACGAGCTCGTCGACCACGGCGCGGCGGTGCAGCACGACCGCGGGGTCCACGGGAGGGCTCGTCACGAGCTTCACGAGGTGCTTCTGCGAGACGAGCTGCCCGTCGCCGATGGTGAAGCAGCTCGCGACGAAGGCGGGCACGAAGAGATCGGCGGCGAACGACGCGGGCTTCCACGCGGTGGGGCCCACCGGCGCGCGGTCGAGCGCGTCGCTGAAGAGGCCCCCGGCGACGCCGCCCGCGAACGCGAGGTCGAGGCCGAGACAGGTCTGCTCGACGTCGATCCGGAGCGCGGGCGTCGGGAACAAGAGGTCGAGCGCGGCGCGGGGTTCGGACATCGGGCCTGAGACGTTAGCAGGCCGCCGGCGCTTGGGGCGTCGCGACCGAAAGCGCCGCGCAGACCGTGGGATTGTACAAGTACATCGAGGCTGCGCCTTCGCGCCGACAACCCGTCGCGTTTGGTCGCGTTGTGAGAGCAAGGCGCCGTCGTTCGCTTGCCACCTTCGACCGGGTCCCGCCCTACACGGGTCGCTCGGGGCCGTCCGCCGCCGCGCCGCCAGCGTTCGACATCGCGGCGGCGTGCGCGGAGTACGTCGCGGCCCACGAGAGCGGCGCCCAGTGCACGCAGACATGGTCGCGCCTGGGCAGTGGCAGGTGGAGGTGCCGGCCGCGAGGTTTGCGGACGAGGAAGTTGTTCGAGGAGCGGTGTCGCACCTGGCGCGGCGCGACGGGGAGCGGGATCACGCCCGCCGTGTTGCACGCGTGCTCCGTCCGCGTCCGGGCAAACTGCCTCGAATGCTTCGGAGGCTTCGGCACAGTGTCTTACGGCTTACGGCACTGGGTCCGCGTGGCAGGCGCGCAGCCGGCCATGTGATTTCGACATTCCAGGCACTCTGCCGGACGGGGCGGCGTGTGGAGACTACGCAGTGCGCCGGTGGCCTCTGCAGGAAGGGCTACGCCGCGGCGTGCGGCACGTGCGTACGATTCCTACTGCCGCTTTGGTCGGTGCGAGAACGGAGCATGCGCCGACCAGAGTGGGCAGGGTGGCCCCTGCCGGGGCTTCGCTGCCTGCCGGCCGGGGCTCACTTGCGACCGAACCGGCGCGTGCGCGCCACCCACTTCTCCTACTTTGGTGTCGCTATGGGAAGCATGCGACAACGGAAGAGACGATCTCCGGTGTCGCGAAGGTTCGTGCGTCGACAGCACCTGCGTCCCGAGATTGCGCCTTGGCGAGGCCTGCAACGCACTCGAGGGCCCGCCTGTGAGGACGCCCCGTTCGTCGAGTGCCTCGACGGCAAGTGCCAACTCTTCGACCCCGGCGCGTGTCGCTGAGGCCGCTGCGTCTCGTTTCACGGGCGGCCGGGCCACCCCGGCCTCGTCATCGAGACGGCGTCGCGATCCCCCAGGGTGGCTCCGCGAACCGACAGCTGAGCTCCGCAGGGGCGAGCCCGAGCGAGGGCTGCTCGAGGTCGATCCAGAGCGCCGCGTGCAATGGTATGTCTGCGTTCGCTTCGACGCCCCCGCGCGGGTGGCAGCAGACGCTGGCGCGCGGGGCCCGACAGCCACCCACCGAGGTCCCCGGATGCCTACTCACTCATCGATGCCCAACTACGTCCGCGGCGTCTCGGCGGCTGGCGAAGCAGCGCTGCTCGCCATCGCGTCGAGCTTCGCCGACTGGCAGCTGAAGGCGCCGGTCGACACCTCCCTCCGTGGTGCAGAGGCGCTCGCCGCCGATTACCTGAAGAAGCTCTCGCACCCCGAGCATGTCTTCGACGCACTCCCGGCGGACGCGCAGGACCGCGTCGCCGCGGCCGTGGGGTGCACGACGCGCGCGGCGTGGGCGCCCGCCGAGCCGATCGCTCCCGGTGGCCAGGCGATCCCGTCGTATCGGATGCCTTCGTGGGAGAAGGACGTCTACGCCGTGCTCTTCCTGAAGCAGAAGGCCGCGCCGCCCCGCGCGCGCGAGACCACCGCCGACCTCCCATCCCACTCCAACGACTGGCCGGAGCTCTCTAGCCTCACGCGGTGGAAGCGCGTGAAGCACCACGCGGGCCTCGCGGAGTCGCTCGCCCTCGCGCTGGGCAAGGGCTGGAAGCCAGGCCCGCCGGCGGGCTCGTGGCAGCTCCCGAGCGTGCGCTCCGTGAAGCTCGGGGTCTCGCTGGTGGTCATTCCGGGCGGGACGTTCGAGATGGGGCTCTCTCTGGAAGAACACGCCGAGCTCAAGAA
>CAZHGG010000465.1:0-1700 GCA_964531755.1 uncultured Polyangiaceae bacterium | reverse complement strand
GGTTGGGGGGAGTGGATCGACGATGGCTGGCATCCGAACTACCAAGGAGCGCCGAGCCGCTCGACCTCCTGGGAGCCCGCGACGCGACCGACCGTCGTTCGTGGTGGAGCCCTCGCCCATTGGCCCTGGCAAGTGGGCGGCGAGCTGGTGCTTGCTCACTCCGCCTCTCGCGACCGCGCCGGCGAGAGCGCGCGCCACGCAGTGCGCCTCGCGCTCGAGCTGCCCGCGCGCGGCGACGCGCCCTCGGCGTCCGCCTAAGCGGGTGCTCACTTGAATCGAGCCCGAGGGGCGCGCGGCGCGCTCCCTTACGCCGCCGTGTCGGGGAGCTTCGAGCGACGCACGAGCGCGTTCGACGCGGCGACGAGCACCACGGCGACGACGGCGAACGCCGCCTCGGTGAGCAGCATCGACCGCGGGCCCCAACGCTGCGCGGCGACGCCGAGCACGAGGCCGAGCCACCAGATGGGGAAGTTCGAGAGCGACGCGAAGATGTTGTATTTCGTGGCGCCCGAGCCCTTGCCCATGGCGTGGATGACGACCGCCGTGAAGGCCGCGTACGCGAGGCCCACGCCGAACGAGTAGATGAGGCTCCACACGACGTACGTCGTCACGGTGGCGGGGCTGAGGGCCATGCCCGTGGCCACGAGCGCGAGGCCAATCCCGATGCCCGCGTAGGCCGTGCGCGGGCGAATGCGCTGGCACACCCAGCCGCCGGCGAAGCACCCGACCGTGGTGATGAGCCCGGCGAGCAAGCCCTGGAGCAGCTCGACCTCGCGCTCGCCCGCGCCCCAGAACTGGGCGACCTTGCCCTGCGTGAGCACCACCTGCGCGGCGCCCGTGCCGATGGGCATCACGCAGAGGATGGCGGAGAGCAAGCCGCCCTTGCTCCGGAGCATCTTCGCGAGATCGGCGACGACGCCGGCCACCGCCGCGCGCGGCCCCTTGCCCTCGTGCGGGGCGTCGACGCTCGGGGTGAAGCGCAGCGCGCCGCAGCACGCGAGGAAGAGCGCGCCCATGATCGCGCCGGCCATCCACGGCGACGGCATCGACACGACGAGGAAGAGCCCGAGGGCGCCACCGAGCCCGGAGCCGCCGAGATTTCCTGCCTGAAACCAAGCGCTTACACGACCTGCGTCCTCGGGCGCCGTGCACGCGCCGATCATCGCCTCGATGGCCATGCCGACCACCGAGTTGACGAGGCTCGCCGCCGCGATGAGCACGAGGAGCACGCCGAGGGTGCTCGGCCCGAGCGGGATGGCCGACATGGCGAGGATCGCCGCGGCCGAGAGCGAGGTCGACAGCACGTACCACTTGCGCGGCGTGAGGGTGACGTCGACCGCCGGCGCCCACAGCCACTTGAGCCACTGGATGAGCATCTGCGCGCCGTTCAGCAGCGCGCCCTCGGAGATGCTGAGGCCCTTCTTGGTGGCCAAGAACGTGAGCGCCACGGTGACGAAGCCGCTGAACGCGCCGAAGGGCAGGTAGAGGATCGTCCAGACGACGGGGTGCGGCGCGCGCTTGGCGGTGGTCACCGCCGGAGCCTATCCGAGGGGCGGGCGCGTGGGGGCGTCATCGCGCGGCGCGGCTGTGAGCGGTGGGCGGCGACGCGGGCGGAGGCGCGGGCTGCGCGAGGTGGGCCCGGAGGGTCGCGGTGCCCGCGTCGCCGAACGCGACGACGGCGCGCGCGCGCTCCACGGTCG
>CAZHGG010000464.1:0-5519 GCA_964531755.1 uncultured Polyangiaceae bacterium | reverse complement strand
AGAGGGGCAGCCGGGCAGCGCCGCCCTCACCACGGGCGCGGCGTGCACCGGCGCCGCGGGAGGTCGGGGCGGTCCCGGCGGACTCGGTGGCGGCGGCGCCGGGGGCTCCTCGGTGGGCCTCGCGTGGACCGGCACGGAGCCAAAGTTCATCGGCACGACCACCGTCGTGCGGGCCGAGACGGGCGCGCCGGCCCCGGGCGGCGCTGGGGCGTCCGGCGCGGTCGGCGTGAAGGGTGTCAACGTGGACGTGCTCAAGGCGCCGTAGCCACAGAGTGGGCAAATTGCGTATCGTTTCAGCGGCTTGACGTCACCACACGCGCTCGGCCCCTCGTCGGCCGCCGGGGCGCTCGCGTCCGGCGGACCGCCTCGCGCGCACCTCGCCCGCGCGCTGGCGCGTGGTAGCCTCGCGCCTCATGGCCGAGCCCACGATCTCCACGCTCCGTGTCGACAACCCCTACACCCTCGAGCTCGCGTGCGAGGTCCCGCTCGCCGGGCCGGCCGAGGTCGACGCCGTGCTCGACGCAGCGCAAGCGGCGGCCCGCGCGTTCCGGCGCTCCGCCGTGACCGAGCGGGTGGCGCTCTGCGAGCGCGCGTGCGAGGCGATGCTCGCCGACAAGGAGGCCATCGCGCGCGACATCACGCGCACCATGGGCAAGCCGCTCTCCCAGGCGCGCGGCGAGCTCGACGGCATGCTCGGCCGCGCGCGCCACATGATGGCGATCGCGCCCGAGTGCCTCGCCGACATCGAGCTCCCGCCGAAGGACAACTTCGTCCGCCGCATCCGCCGAGAGCCGCTCGGCGTCGTGTTCGACCTGCCGGCGTGGAATTACCCGCTGCTCACGGCGGTGAACGCCCTGTTCCCGGCGGTGCTGGCGGGCAACGCGGTCGTCGTGAAGCACTCGCCCCGCACCCCGCTCACGGGGCCCGCGTTCGCGCGCGCGTTCGCGAAGGCCGGCGCGCCCGACGGCCTCGTGCAGGCGCTCGACTGCGACCACCCCACGAGCGAGCGCATCGTGGGCGACGCGCGCGTCGACCAGGTGCTGTTCACCGGCTCGGTGTTCGGCGGGCACCGCATCCAGCGCGCGGCGAGCGAGCGCTTCCTCCACGTGGGCCTCGAGCTCGGGGGGAACGACCCGGCGTACGTGGCGCCTGACGTCGACGTCGCGAAGGTGGCCGAGCAGATCGTCGACGGCGCGATGTACAACGCCGGCCAGAGCTGCTGCGCAGTGGAGCGCGTCTACGTGCACGCGTTGGTCTACGACGCGTTCGTCGCCGCGTGCGAGCCGCTCGTGCGGGCCTACGTGCTCGGCGATCCCGAGGACGCCGCCACGTCCATGGGCCCCATCGCGCAGCCGTGGCACGTCGCCGAGCTCGAGGCGTTCGTGACGGACGCCACCGCGCGCGGGGCGGAGCTCCTCGCGGGGGGCGTAGGCGTGCAAGTAGGCGGAAAAGGCCGCTTTTTTCAGCCCGCGTTGCTCCGTCACGTGCCGCACGACGCGGACCTCTTCCGGCGCGAGTCGTTCGGGCCGATCCTCCCGATCGCGAAGGTGGCCTCCGACGAGGAGGCCCTCGCCCGCATGAACGACAGCGCCCTCGGGCTCACGGCGAGCGTGTGGACGAGCGATCCCGCGCGCGCCGAGCGCCTCGCGGCGGAGCTGTCGTTCGGCACCGTCTACATGAACCGGTGCGACGCCCTCGACCCCGCCTTGCCCTGGAGCGGCACGCGCGACTCGGGACGCGGCGCGACGCTGAGCGCCCTCGGCTTCGACGGCCTCACGCGCCCGAAGGCCCTCCACTTCCGGCTGACCCTCTAGGCGCTTTTTGCACGTCCGGGACGCTCAGGGCTCGACGAACTCGGCCTTGAAGACCGTCGTGGCGAGGGTCTTCCATTTCGCGGCCAGGGCCTTGTCCTTGAAGACCGTGCGGTGGCGGATGGGCCGCCCCGCGACCGCCGCGGCGTCGACCTCGAGGGTCGGCTTGGCGTCCGGGCCGGCGCCCGGCTTCACGCGGAAGGCCTGCGTCGGGTCCTGCGCGGGCTTGGGCGCGAAGAGCACGAGGTCGAACCGCCCGTCGCCGTCGGTGTCGTAGTACACCCACGTGAGGTACCCGCCCGAGCCCATGCGGCGCACGAGCGCCACCTCGGCGTCGAACTTCCCCGCCTCGATGACCTTCTGCACGTCGCCCTTCGGGGGGATGCGCGTGTTGTGGTCCACGTCGAAGAGCTGGATGCTGTAGGGCGACGAGAAGGTCTCCACCATCGTGCCCTCCGGCGCGCCCTTCACCGAGCGGGTCCGGAAGGTCGCGCGCGGGGGCACCGGCGCGGGGAGCGAGCCGAGGCCCTCGTCGGACGCCACGTCGGAGCTGAGCTCGTGAAGCGCCGGCGCCGCGCGCGGGAAGGCCACGAGGCCGGGCCGGAGCATCCTGCGCCCCACCTGGTCCGGCGCGGGCGTGCGCGCCCCCGTGGCCCCGAGGCGCCACGCCGCGGTGGCGAAGAGCCCCGAAGCGTTCGTCCCCGGCGTCGCGAGCACCAGGTCGAATTTTGCGTCGTTGTCGGTGTCGTACATCGCCCACACCGCGCTGCCCTGGACGACCACGGCCACCTCGGCGTCGATCTTCTTCGCCTTGGCCAGCTCCGCGACCGACTCGCCCGGCTTTACCCCGCCGAGCGAGTCCTCGTCCGCGTCGATCAGCGTCACCCGGCTGAACGCGCCCCGGAGCAGGGCGACGTCCGACTTGCCGTTGCCGTCGGTGTCGAGCGATCGGCCCTCGGTGCCCGCCGCCAGGAAGGGATCGGGGAGGGTCTCCGAGTCCGAGGCGGCGGCGAGCGTGCGGCTCGACACGTATTTCGTGCCGCCGATGGCGGTCGCGATCTTGCCGAGCCGCGCGTGCAGCGATCGATCCTTCACGAACTTGCCGCTGAGGTCGTGCTTCGACACCGCGGTCTTGTCCTCCTTCAGCTGGCCCTCGGCGTCGATCCGGTACGCCGTCTCCGGCGCGCCGTCGTCGTCCTTGTCGACCAGCAGCAGGTCGAAGCGGCCATCGTCGTTCGTGTCGTACCAGACGTACATGGTGCCGCGCAGGTTCAGCATGGCGATCTCGGCGTCGAAGCCGTCGGCCGACTTCGCGGCGCGCTTCGCGTGGCTCTGATCGAGATCGATGAGCAGCGACATGCGGTCGTACCCGCCGAAGATCGTGCCGCCGCCCTTCGCGACGAGGGTCTCGGGGACACCGTCGAGATCGAGGTCCTCGAGCGTGGGCTCGAACCCGCCGTCGCACAGCGGATCGGGGAGGACGGGCACGCCCTTGTCGGCGTGCTTCGCCGAGAAGTCGCGCAGCTCCTCGAGGTGCACGTGGAACGAGGCCGTCGCGAGATCGGCGGAGATGCTCTGGTTCAGCCCGACGATCTCGCCGGCCATGTTGGTGAGCGGACCGCCGCTGTCGCCGTGGGTGATGGCGCAGTCGGTCTGCACCGCGAGCCCCTGCGTCTTCGACGCGAGGGCGTCGGTCATCTGCTTCTTGTGCTCCTCGCAGCTCTTCTTCTGCCGCTCGGCGACGTCGCGGTCGAGCGCGGGATCGGGGTGCGCGCAGTCGACCCCCGCGAGGAGGCTCGAGTCCTGCTGGCGCTCGCCGATGCTCGCCACGTTGCAGGTCTTGGCCGCCCACAAGAAGCCGATGCCCGCGTGCCCGATACTCATGACCTTCTCGGCGATCTGGGGCGCGCTGCTCGCGAACTTCGCCGCCGCGAGCTTCGCCGGGGCATCCTTGACCCGGAGCAGGGCGAGGTCGCGGACGGGGTCCACCTTGACGACGTCGGCCTCGTAGCTCTTCGGCTGGCGGTTCATGCGCCCCGTCGCCGTGAGGTCGCCGAACGTGACGTCGACGGTGATGACGAAGTCCTTCTTCCGACCGTCCGCGACCACGTGGTAGTTCGTGAGGACGTAGCCCTTCGGGTCGATCACCACGCCCGTGCCGAAGCCGTGCTCCGCGCGCACGAGCGCGGTCGCCGGCGCCACGACGCGGTAAGCTTGGTTCGCCGCCAGCCGCGCCCCGGCGGCGACGCTCGTGGGCAGCGACGCCGCGCCCTCGCTCTGCTCCGCCGCGATCGCGGGCGCGGGCGGCGGGCGCCCGAGGAGCTGCGCGAGCTTGGTGCGCGCGGCGCAGGTCCGCGGGACGATGACCTCGCGGACGGCCACGGGGGCCGCGGGCTTCCGGGCCACCGGCTCGGCGACCTTGGGAGGGGGCGGCGGGGGCCCCCCACACGCGGCGGCCACGAAGGCTGCGGTGACCAGCGCGCCCATGCTGCGCACGACGGTGCCTCTCATCTCCCTACCTCCGCCTCGAGCATAGCCGAGGGGTCGCGGGAGAGGGGTCGTTTCGCGCCCGGCCGCGCGACTTCGGTTCCGCTGCGAGCGGATCCCTACAAGAATCAAGGGCTTGCGCCATCGTGCTCATGGGCTAGAACCAGGGCGTGCGAACCGCTCTCATGACGTGGGTTGGCGCGCCGCGCGCCGGTGCGCTCCTCCTGGCCGCGCTGGCGTTGGGCGCCTGCGGCGACGCGGCGCTCGACGGGGCGAGCGGGACCGATCCTGCGAGCGAGACGCCGCCGGGAGAGGGCGCTCCCCCGGTCCTCGTCCCTGGTCTGCCTCCTGGCACGGGGACGACACCTGGCGGCGGCACGACCCTCCCGCCTGGGCCCACCCCCGGGCCTCTCCCCGACGGCGGCTCCCCCGGCGACGCCGACGTGGAGCCGCCCGACCCCGACGCGGGCACGCCGCCCCCCGCCGACGGCGGCCCCCGCACCGACGCCAGCACGCCCCCGCCCGTGGGCGGTCCAGGCCCGCGCCCCACGCGGAACTGCGCCTACAGCAAGGACGCCGACGGCTTTTTCCGCATGGTGACCCAGACGGGGGGCGTCGAGTACTGGGTGCGCCTCCCGCCGACCTACGTGGCCACGACGGCGTACCCCCTCGTGCTCGGCACCCACGGCTGCGGCGACAACGCGAAGAATTTCGCGACGTGGGCGATGGCCCCATACGCCATTCGCGCCACGCAGGCGCACATCGCCGTGTCGGTCGGCGCGGGCCGCGACGGCCAGTGCTGGAACACCGCCGCCGACGAGCCGAAGGTGCTCGCCGTGCTCGACGACGTGCGCACCTGCTTCTACGTCCACCAGAAGAAGGTCACGATGGCCGGCTACTCGTCTGGCGGCCTCATGGCGTACTTCACGGCCATGCGCAACGCGCGCAGGTTCGCGGGGCTGCTCATCGAGAACTCGAGCCTCCAGTCCACGTTCGGGTCCAACACCGACGCGACGCTCGCGGCCGCGGGCTGGAAGCTCAACGTCGCCATCACCGCGCGCACCTCCGACAACCAGTTCGCGATCGCCACCATCCGGTCCGATCGGACGAAGCTCCAGAACGCGCGGTTCCCCGTGCAGTTCCGGGAGCTGGCGGGCGGGCACGACGGCAACAGCGACGACTGGACCGGCTTCCTCCTGCCCAAGATCACCGGCTACACGG
>CAZHGG010000463.1:0-5537 GCA_964531755.1 uncultured Polyangiaceae bacterium | reverse complement strand
GCCAATCGCCAGCCTCATGGGGCCACATGGCGGCGAATTCGCCAGCCTCATGGGGGCCACCTTTTCGGATCTGGTCGCGATCGTAGGCAGCGCCGGGCAATACGCGTGGGTGGCAGCCAACCCGCGCCCCGTCGAGGCAACGCCGGTCCGAGGCTTTGCTGCACTCTACACAGTTCCCGACGACATCATCGTATACACGGCCCGGCCGAAGGCGAGCGCGAAGGCCTCCCCGAAGGCGAGCGCGAAGGCCTCCCCGAAGGCGAGCGCGAAGGCCTCCCCGAAGGCGAGCGCCGCTTCGGACGAGGCGTGGGAACGAATGGATCCTCTCGTGGCGCGGCTCCTCGCGCGATGGGAGTTCGGCGAACCGATCCGACCGAAGAAGCGCAAGCGATGACGAAGGGGGGGCACATGGCGGGTACGTGGCTCCCATCAAGACTCTTCGGCGCCGCCCGCGGCGGGGCCTCAGGCGGCGCTGCCGCTCAAGGCGACCAGGCGCTGCACCTCGGACAGCAGCTCGTCGCGGCCATAGCTGCCCTTGTGCAGCACTCGCGTCACCGTGTCGTTCAGCTCGCGGCGCTCCGCCTCGGTCAGGTCCTTCGCGGTCACGACGATCACCGGGATTTCGCGGCCTGCCGCCGTGCCGCGGAGCTCGTGGAGAAATTGGAACCCGTCCACCTCGGGCATCATGAGGTCGAGGAGCACGAGGTCGGGCGTCGCGTCCGAGATGCGGTCGAGCCCGGCGCGGCCGTTGTCGGCCTCCACGACCACGAGGCCGTCGCGCTCGAGCAGCCGCCGCATCATCTCGCGCGTCGGGGGATCGTCCTCCACCACGAGGACCTTCGCGCTGTGGCGGTCGGCGAGATGAAGGCGCTGGAGCGCCTGGGTGAGCTGCTCGCGCTGGAGCGGCTTGGTGAGGTACTCCGACGCGCCGAGCACGTACCCCATCGACTTCTCGTCGGCGATGGTGACGAGGATGACGGGCGTCGCGCCGAGCACGGGATCGTTCTTGAGCGTCGAGAGGACCGACCAGCCGTCCACCTGGGGCATGATCACGTCGAGCGTGATCAGCGCGGGGCGCAGCGCGCGGGCGAGCCGCACGCCCTCCTCCCCGCCCGAGGCGAGCTGCACGCGATAGCCCTCCTTCTGCAGGAAGCGCTGGAGCAGCTCGCGGGCGCTGGGATCGTCGTCGATCACGAGCACGAGCGGCGCGCCGGCCGGGACGCGCGCGCCGGCGCGCTCGGTCGTGACGGCCTCCCCGACGGTCACGGTGGCGGGCAGGCGCACGGTGAACGTCGAGCCCTCCCCCGCCCGGCTGGTGACCGTGACGTCGCCGCCCATCATCTTGCAGAAGCGCCGGCTGATGGTGAGACCGAGGCCGGTCCCGCCGAAGCGACGTGTCGTCGACGCGTCGGCCTGGGTGAACTCGTGGAAGAGCCGCTCGACCTGCTCGGGCGTCATGCCGATGCCCGTGTCGGTCACGCGAAAGGCGAGCCAGTCGCCGCCGGCGCCCGACGCGGCCTCGCCCGGCTCGCGCGCGATCTCGAAGGCGACGCGGCCGCCGTGCGTGAACTTGCTCGCGTTGCTGAGCACGTTGAAGAGGGTCTGGCGCACCTTGGTGAGATCGGCGCGCATCGAGCCGACGTCTTCTCCGCAGCGCACGTCGAAGGTGTTCTCGTTCTTCTCGACCAGCGGGCGGATGGTGCCCGCGACGTCGCGCACCATGGTCGCCACGTCGAAGGTCTCCAGGTAGAGGTCCATCTTGCCGCTCTCGATCTTCGACAGATCGAGGATGTCGTTGATGAGGCCGAGCAGGTGTTTGCCGTCCGACTGGATCTTGGTGAGGTCGGGCACGAGGCCCTCGGCCCCGGCGTCGGCGGCCTCCTCGGTCAGCATCTCGCTGTAGCCGATGATGGCGTTGAGCGGCGTGCGCAGCTCGTGGCTCATGTTGGCGAGGAACTGGCTCTTGGCGAGGTTCGCCGCCTCGGCCGCCTGCCGGGACTCGCTGAGCTCCGCGATGGTGAGGTACCCGAGCCGCACCACGAGCAGGACGAAGAGGGCGCCGAACAGGAAGACGACGCCGCTCAGGATCAGCAGCACGTCCGTGAGGCCGATCGCGGCGAGCACGACCGCCCCGAGGTAGCCGACCAAGAAGAAGATCATCAGCGCCACGAGCACGCTCCAGTGCTTCGCGTAGAGCGTGCCCTCGAGCAGGCGGAAGATCTGCCGCGTGCCGAGGACGGCGAAGAGCATGACCACCGCGCCGAGGAGGATCAGCGCTGCGGTGATGAGCGATCCGGGGATCATCGACTCCTCATGGGGTAGAGTTCACAGCGGCAGGCACGCCGACGTCGCGGCGCTCGGCGAGCCAGGTCGCGATGGCCCGCGGCACGGAGGTGAAGCGGAGCGTGGAGAGGGCGCCGTCGGCGCCGGTGACCTTGGCGTACACGTCCCCCGCGGGGCCGGCGACGGACGGCGCGAGGCGCAGCCGCACGTTGCTGAGCGCCTCGAGCGGCACGTCGCACGAGAGCCGCGCCCCGCGCTCCGACAGCGCGACGAGCCGCGCCGCGAGCCGGTCGGCGCCCACGTGCTTGCCCGCGAGCAGCGACAGCTCGACGTCGACAGGCTCGCCGAGCGAGGCGAAGTGCTCCTCGTAGACGGGCACGCGGCCGCCGCGCCGACCGCCGACCGCGCGGACCGAGTGCACGCGGATCGGCTCGCTCACGCCCTTGGCGGACACGGCGCGCTCGGAGCCGACCTCGACCGCGGCGCCGGCCTGGAGCAGGGTCGACTCGGAGATCAGGATCTCGCCGCCGACGGTGCTGGCCTCGATGCGCGCCGTCAGGTTCACCGGCGCGCCGACGACCCCGTACTTGGCGCGCTTCTGCGAGCCGATGTTGCCGACCACCGCGTCCCCCGTGTGGACCGCGATGCCCATCTCGAGCTCCGGCAGATCGTGGGCGCGGTTGAACGCGTTCACCTCCAGCATCGCGCGCTGCATGGCGACGGCGCAGGCGACGGCCCGCAGGGCGTCGGTCTCGTCGTCGACGGACGCCGCCCCGGGCGCGCCGAACACCGCGAGGATGCCGTCGCCGAGGAACTCGTCGACCGTGCCTCCGTGCGCCTGGATGAGGTCCGCCATGCTCCCGAGGTAGTTGTTCAGGAGGAAGACGACCTGCTCGGGCTGGAGGCGCTCGGCGATGGCCGTGAAGCCGCGCAGGTCCGACATCATCACGGTCACATTGCGGATCTCCCCGCCGAGCCGGAGCCGCTCAGGCGACTGGAGCAGCGTCGCCGCGACCTCCTCGCTCACGTAGCGCCCGAAGACCTGGCTGATGAAGCGGTTGCGCACCTCCAGCTCGTCGACGAGGCGGAGGATCTCGTCCTTCGCGCGCTTGAGCCCGAGCTGCGTCTGGACGCGCGCGTGCACCACCGGGAAGTCGAGCGGCTTGGTGACGTAGTCGTTGGCGCCGGCCGCGAGCGCCTCGACCACGTCGCCGCTGTGGTCGCGCGCGGTGGCCATGATCACGGGGAGATCGGCGGGGCCCAGGCGCTCGCGCACCCGCCGCAGCACCTCGACGCCGCTGATGCCGGGCATCATCACGTCGAGCAGGACCAGATCGAAGCGCTCCGCCTCCAGGCGCGAGAGCGCGGCCACGCCGTCCTCGGCGCAGGCCACGTCGTAGCCGCGCAGGGCGAGGCGGCGCGAGAGCATGTCGCGGTTGGCCGGGTTGTCGTCGACGACCAGGATCCGCCCGGTCCCGCGGGCGTCGTCGGCGACCGGCTCGTCGCGCGGCGGCGCGCGCCGCTGCGCGGCGGCCTGGGCCTCCTCCTCGGCGCCCATCGACGAGGGCGGGGCGTGGGAGGTCTCCGCCAGGACGCGCTCGAGCTGCCCGAGGAGCGTCCTCGCGGCGCTCTCGATGCGCGCGAGATCCGGCAGGCTGCGCCCCTGCTCCGAGGCCTCCTCCTGGAGGAGCTCGGCGTAGCCGAGGATCTGGTTGATCGGCGTGCGCAGGTCGTGGCGCAGCTTGCGGCGCGCCTCGCTCCCGTCGTCGTCGGCCGGACCGCCGCCGCTCACCCGGCCCCGCGCGCCAGCAGCGCCTCGATCTTCGCGAGCAGCCGCGGCAGCTCGACCGGCTTGGTGTCGAAGTCGTCGCACCCCGCGTCGATCGCGCGCTCCCGATCGGTGGACAGCGCGTGCGCCGTGAGCGCGATGATCGGCGTGGACCGCGTCTCGGCGGCCGCCCGGAGCTGCCGCGTCGCCTCCCACCCGTCGAGCACCGGCAGGCTCATGTCCATGAGGATCAGATCGGGCCGCTCCCGCCGCCCGAGGTCGACGCCCTCCTGCCCGTCGACGGCCATGATCACCTCGTAACCCTTGCGGAGGAGCCGACGAGACAGCATGTCCCGGTTCATCTCGTTGTCTTCGACCAGGAGGATGCGCGGCATGGCGCGGTGAGTATACCAGACGGTGCGAGCCCGCTGGCGGTGTTGGCGCGAACGCCGGCGGCAATTCGGCTGGGGGGCGCCGCGCCTGGGTGGCCCGTCGCGCCAGACGCGGCAGCGGTGCACGTGGGGTCCGTGCAGCGGTTACGGACGTCACGCAGCGGGCTAGCATCGACGTTCGCCTGGCCTCGGCTTCGGCAGGCAGGGAGCACGGCGAGCCCATGAGTCCGAAGATCCTCGTCGTCCTCAGCCACCCAAACCCGAAGAGCTACACGCGCGCCGTGTTCGACGCCGTGATCGCGGGGCTCGGCGGAGCCGACGTGAGGACCATCGATCTGCACGCGGAGGGCTTCGACCCGGTGCTGCTCGTCGACGATGAGCACCGGCGGCGCGATCTCGACAAGGTGGAGGAGACGCGCTCCCATCGCGAGCTCGTCGCCTGGTGCGACGCGCTCGTCTTCGTCTACCCCGTGTGGTGGGGCGGCTTCCCCGCGATGCTCAAGGGCTGGATTGACCGCGTCTTTGTCTCAGGGCTCGCCTACTCCTTCCGGGAGCGCCCCAAGACGGCCGTCTTCCCGACCGGCCTCATGAAGAACAAGGCGGCCCACTTCTTCTACACGCTCGACTCGCCTTGGTGGGTCGCCCTGATTGACCCAGGCTGGGTGTCGAACTTCTTCACGGTGTTCTGGTACTGCGGCTTCAGCCCCATCCGTCGCTACTACCTGCCAAGGCTCAAGCTGACGACCCAGGCCGAGCGCGAGCGATGGCTCTTCCGGGTGCGCGGTCATGCGAAGCGCATCGGCCGGGGCTCCAGAGAGACGTTGAGATAGACCGCTCCCTCTTGCGGCGCCAAACGTGCGCCTCGAGAAGGGCGACTTCCGCAGGGGTCGAGCTCGGTCTGAGACGGCGCGAGGGGGCGCGAGGTCCGGCCTACTCGCGCACGCCCGCGACCAGGCCGTCCATGGTCTTGCCCGCGTCACCGAAGAGCATCCGCGTGTTCTCGAGGAAGAAGAGCGGGTTCTCGACGCCGGCGTACCCCGCGGCCATGCCGCGCTTGAGCCCCACGGTGGTCTTGGCCTTCCACACCTCGAGCA
>CAZHGG010000462.1:0-5554 GCA_964531755.1 uncultured Polyangiaceae bacterium | reverse complement strand
CGAAGCCCGAGAAGCGACCTCGGCGAAAGACGTCACGATGAGGTCTACACCCTGAGCGGATGCCCTTCTCGGCAGAGTCGATCTCGGTGTGCGCAGGGCAAAGTGGGGGTCGGGGCGAGCTACGGCGTCGCCTGGCGCGCGATCGGTCACGCCTGGCGCGGCTTCGGTCGGGCTGGGTCGGCGATCAGGCCTCGGCGCGCCCGTGGTGGCCACGTAGGGCGCGGCCTTGGTCGCGCTGGGTCGCCGATCATGCCTTCCGGCGCCCGCGATGGTCACGCTGGGTGAGTCTGCGGTCGCGCTTGAACGCGAGCGCGGGGAACACGGCTACAAAACTGCGCATGACCCTCCTCGATTGGAGAGCGAGTGCCGATGATTGTGGCCGCGCTGGCGTCCACCTGGACGCTTGTTCCCGGCCACCCCGATCCGTAGAAATCGGCAGACATCGTGGCGGCCGGGCGCGTGTGGTTCTACGGGGTCTTCTTCTTGCGGGCGCCACCGGTGCGCCTGAGGGCGTGGGTGTCGCGCCAGGAGTCGGCGTCGAAGTCGACGGTGTGGCAGTGCTGGGCGAGGCGGTCGATCAGGGCGCCGACGCACGAGGCGTCGTGGAACGTCGAGGCCCACGGCTTGTAAGCGAGGTTGGTTGTGATCACGATGGAGCGTCGCTCGTGTCTGCGGCTGACGATGTGGAAGAGCAGGTCGGCGGCGCGGCTGTCGCACGGGATCTTCTCGATGAACGCGGCGAGCTGCGCGTTGCCGTGCTCGATCGAGTGGAACGTACGGGCCGCGAAGAAGCATGATCGTCTTTCCGAGCGACGTCGTGCTTGGCCACCCCGGCCGCGGAAGCGTCGCCGCCCGCGCACACGCTCGCGTCGAGGGGCAACTTCGCGGTACCCAGATCGCTCACGCGGGCCGCGGGGCGGGGCCGTGAGCGGCGTGATCGGCGCGTCCCCACGAAATGAGTCGATGGTCGTCCAGGGGCCCGCGCCGGACGACGAGTTGTTGGCCCACCTCGCCGCCTTCGGCGACGCTGCACCCGTCTGCGCGCCCGCGCGACGAGGAAGGTCGAGAGCGTCACCTCTCGGCCTTCTGCCTTTCGTGCGTCCTTGAGCCCGATGACTACGCTGCCTCGGGCCACCGGCGAACTTCCCGGCGAACCAGAGGTCCGGTTTCTACGGATCTGACCGGTCACACCTGCGACGGGCACGAGCTCGTCACGGAGGCAAGGCCCCAGCCCTTGCAAGCGTGCGTTGGGGCGACTACTCGCGCGTCACGTTGAAAGAGCCCGTGATGTCCGCCGCCATGGTGGCGTCACCGAACTTGGGAACGTGCGCTGTGAACGTTCCGACCGCCTGCTGGCCGGCGGGCCCCCACTGGGTCAGCTCGATCTGGCACGTGCCCGCACCCTGGCCGGCTTGGTACGTCTCCTGATCGGACTGGCCGAGCTTCTTCACGTATTGGATCAGCACTCCTTTTCCGACCGTCGCCACCAGATCGCAGGTGTACGTGCCGGTGACCAGCTCTGCTCCCTGATACGTTCCACCCTCCGGCAGGACTCGGTTGCTGAGCGCGAAGCGAATGCTGTCGATGGGCATGTCCGTCGACGCTGCTTGGATGAACCATCCGTTGGTCGTTCCGGGTCCGCTCACGGGCACCGCCTTTGCCCCCGACGTGAGCTTGCGCGTCGTGCCGTTGTGGGTGACCGAGATTTCGCCCATCGCCGACGTGCCCGCGTCCGATGCAGCGTCGCCGCTCGTCGAGGCGTCCGGGACCGACGCATCGCGGCCGCTGCCGCCGGCATCGCTTCCCGCGGCCCCGCTGTCCCCCAAGCTCGCGCCCCCATCGGGCGAATTTCCGCCGGGAGACGAGGAACACGCCACCAAACCGCAAAGGCCGAGCATTCCAAGGTTACGAAGGAGTTCCATGGTCCCGAGACGGTAGCACGTCGCCTTCGTGCAAGCCGCGTTGTGCGTGGCATGCCACGGTCGAACGCCTCAGGCGGCACCATTGGGGCCACGAACACCGTGCGGGCGCCACTTGCCCTCGGCGGGCCGCCCGCTAACCTCCGCGGAGGGAGGAACCATGATCAAGTCTTCATACCGTCCGCTTGGCTTCGTCGTGAGCGCTGCGCTGGTGACCGTGAGCGTCTCGCCTGCCTTCGCCGACGACACCCTTGCCATCGGGGGGTGGGCCTTCCGGGTCAACGCGAAGGACATCCCCGGCGGCGATTTCCTCGCGACCCAGTCGTCGGACGTGCGGACCTGCGCGCTCTACTGCGCGAACGACGGGCGCTGCCAGGCCTTCGCCTTCGTGGAGAACGTGCCCCTCGGCTCTCGGCCAAACTGCTGGCTGAAGAGCGCGGTCATGGGCTCGAGCCCCGTGGCGGGCGTGCAGTCCGGCGTGCGGATGGCCCGGGCCCCCATCGCGCCGCCCCCGTGCGGCTCGGTGCGAATGACCGACGAGCGCGGCGTGGCCCGCGGCGTGGCGAAGAAAGCGCTCCAACGAATCCCCATGGAGCCGGGGGACGTGTTCAAGTACTCCATCGCCCCGGCCATCGCCGCGGGAGACAGGCAGACCACCGCCTGCGCGCTTCGGTGCAACGACACCCCGGGCTGCGTCGCCTCCACCTACTACCAGCCCGGCGCCATCGAGGCGCGCGCGGTCTGCGAGCTGCACGCGTACGTGGGCACCTTCCGGCCCGACTCACGCGCCCACAGCGCCGTGCGCCTCGCCCCGGCGTACTGCCCGTAGGCGCAGCCCGGCCCAGGCCCGAGCCGCGCTCTGCCCTGCCTTCTCCGCGGGAACATGCATGGTAGAACCGGGCGGTGCTCGCTCGCTCCCCCCAGGGCTCCCTCCTCCTCCCCGCGCTGACCACCGCCCACTCGCACGCGTTCCAGCGCGGCATGCGCGGCACCGCGCAGCGCCCAGGCCCGGGCACGGGCGGCGCCGACGACTTCTGGACCTGGCGCGGGCAGATGTACCGCCTCGCCACCTCGCTCACCCCCGAGAGCCTCGAGCGCATCAGCCGCGTCGCCTTCCGCGAGCTGCGCCGCGCCGGGGTCGACACCGTGGGCGAGTTTCACTACGTGCATCATGCACCCGATGGCACACCTTACGCGCGCCGCACCGAGCTCGCCGAGCGGGTGGTGCAGGCCGCGCTCGACGAGGGCCTCCGCATATCGCTCCTCCGCACCGCCTACTTTCGCGCGGGCCCGGGGCGCGAGCCCGAGCCCGGGCAGCGGCGCTTCTGCGATGGCGACGTCGACGACGTGCTCCGCGACGTCGAGGCGCTGCGCGCCCTCTACGCGGGCGATCCTTGCGTGGTCGTGGGGATAGCGCCGCACTCGGTGCGCGCGGTGCCGCCCGACCTGCTCGTCCCGCTCGCGCGCTACGCCGAGCAGCACGGCCTGCCGCTGCACATGCACGTCTCCGAGCAGCCGCGCGAGGTCGACGAGTGCCTCGCGGAGACCGGCCGCCGCCCCGCCGAGCTGCTCGCCGACCTCGGCGTGCTCTCCCCGCGCTTCGTGGCGGTCCACGCGACGCAGCTCGCGCCGCACGAGGCGCGCCTGCTCGGCGAGGCCGGCGCGTTCGCGTGTGTGTGCGCCACGACCGAGCGCGATCTCGGCGACGGGCTCCCCGATCTCACCGCGCTCCGCGCCTCCGGTACGCGGCTGTGCACGGGCATCGACAGCCACGTGCTCACCGATCCGTTCGACGATCTCCGCGCCCTCGAGACCCACGAGCGCCTGCGCACCAAGGCGCGCGTCACGTTCTCGCCGCCGCCCGGTGTGAGCACCCCCGCCGAGCAGCTCTGGCGCGAGGGCTCGCTGCACGGCGCGCTCGCGTGCGGCTTCGAGGGCCCCGGCCGGCAGATCGCGCTCGACCCTCAGCACCCGACGCTCGCGCTGGTCGAGGAGGAGGACCTGCTCGACGCGATCGTGTTCAGCGGACACCCCGGGCTCGTGAGCGCCGAGGAGTGACCGGGCCGGGCCTACTGCTTGCGAGGCCGGGGGATCCCGAAGCGCAGCATCTTGCGGATGACCGTGCGGCGGGAGACCCCGAGGATCTCGGCGGCGCGGCTCTGGTTCCAGGCCCCCGCGGCGAGGGCGGAGAGCAGCCGCTCGCGCTCCGCCGCGCCGTCGGCGTCGGCCGGGCGCGCGACGAGCGCGAGGTGCGTGGCGTCGATGAGGCCGCCGTTCGCCGTGCGCACCGCGGCCTCGACCACCGTGCGGAGCTCGTGCGCGTTGCCGGGCCACGAGTGGGCCCGGAGCTTGGCGACCGCCTCGCGGGTGAGCCCGGCCTCGGCCACGCCGCCCGAGGTGCCGCGCGCGAAGTGCCGGGCGAGGGCCTCGACGTCGTCGACGCGCTTGCGCAGCGGCGGCACCGTGACCGTGAGCGGGAAGAGGCGGTGCACCTCCGCGTGGGCCGCGGGGCGCGGCTGGCCGCCGCGTGGTGAGGAGCAGGTCGCGACGAGGCGGAGATCGACGCGCCGGGTGAGCGCGCTGTTCACGGGCGACAGCTCGCCATCCTGCACGAGGCGCACGAAGCGCTGGGACACGCCGTCGGGCAGGTCGTCGACGCCTTCGATCACGAGCACCCCGCCGTCGGCCTTGGAGAGCTGCCCCTCGACGAGCCGGCCGCCGCGGCTGTCCGTGGTCTCGACGCCGAAGAGCTCCTCCTCGCTGGGCAGGGCGCGGGCGCTGAGGCGCACCACCGGGGAGTGCGCGCGCGGCGAGCGCTTGAGCAGCGCGTCCACGTAGCTGCTCTTGCCGACGCCCACCTCTCCACACACGAGCAGCGGCAAGCTGGAGGCCGCGAACGGCTCCACGAGCGTCGCGAGCTCCGAGGTGACGCGGTGCGCGGTAGCGCGAAACGGGGCGAGTTCTCGCACAGGGGGTCGACGCGCGGGGTCCCAGAGCATCACGGATTGTCCCTCCAAGCGAACACTACGCCTCGTCGGCGCGATCGGACCGCCCCGAGACGAAAAAAATGCACGAGGCGCAGCCGCTGCGCCTCCGGGGCGTGGCGGGGGCTACTTGCCCGGCGCGACGCAGGCGTGCACGCGGTGGTCGCCGTCCAAGCCCTTGACGTTGACGAACACGCACTTGTCGGCGCCGCGGCACTCGGTGCCCTTGAGGCACTGGCGCAAACACGGGCTCTCGAGGGTGCGCTGCACGTACCCCGGCCGGCAGTTCCCGCTGAGGCCCTTGGAAGCGGGCCCCGAGGCCTTGAGCGCCGTGGCCGTGGTGGGCCGGCGGAGCACGACCTTCACGCGATCGGAGCCCGGCTCCATGTCCACGCCGGTGGAGAGCGTGACCACGAGCTCCCCCTTCTGGAGCGCGGCCGTGTAGAAATTGTAGGCGGGCACCGCCCCGCACTCGAGCGTGCTCTGGGCCGCCGAGCTGCGCTTCATCGCGCAGGAGCCGACGCCGCCCGGGCCGTCGTCGGACGCGCCGTCGAGGCCCCCGAGCGCGAGCGTCTCGCCGCCGGCGGCGAGCGCGACCATGACCCGCTCGCCCTCCCCCGCCGAGAGCTTCCACGTGAGCGCGAGCACTCC
>CAZHGG010000461.1:0-5558 GCA_964531755.1 uncultured Polyangiaceae bacterium | reverse complement strand
CGTCCCGGCGACGCGATCCCCGACGGGGCCGACCTGACGAAGCTGCCCCCCGGGTCGTGGCGCTACGCCTACGAGGAGGAGCGATGAGCTTCAACCCCATCGCATGGCTGCGATCGAAGCTCGGCGACGGTCAGGTGCTCAAGCGCGATGGCCTGAGCATCGTCGGGGTCGACCTGCCCGCCGAGGGCCCGGCGCTCGCGACGACCGGCACGCCCGCGGCCCTCGGCAGCGCGTCGCGCGGCACCGGCACCACCGCCGCGCGCAGCGACCACGTGCACCCCACGACGGGGATCGTCACGACGAGCGGCGCCCAGTCCGTCGCCGGTGCGAAGACGTTCACGGACACGCCCGTCATGCAGGCCGGCGTGAACATGTACTCGACGCAGATCACCAACCTCGGACCGCCGTCGGGCGCCAACGACGCGGTGCCGCGCGACTTCCAGGCCCCCGTGCGCTTCTACTCGCGCACCGTCGCGCAGCTCGCGGGCATCGCCTCGCCCGCTGACGGCGACGTCGTCTACGTCTCCAACGGCCGCAAGCCCGGCGAGGGCTCGGGCGTCGGGACGGGCGTACTCGCCCGCTACAACGGCACCGCCTGGCGCTCGCTCCTCGAAGACGCGACCGTCGCGGCCTGACCGATCCCTTCCTCCACGACGAAGGCGCGCGAGCACCCGACGCAGCGCGCCCTCCACGCCTTCCACGCCCCACGAGCACCCCATGGCCAGCACCCCGCGATACGTCGGCACCGACGCAGCGACGGCCCGAGCGTTTCTCTGCGCGGCGCTTGGGTGGAGCGACGAGGACTTCCTTCGCGTCTTCGACCTCGACGGTGACGGTGCGGTCGCGGGCACCGACGAGGCGGCCTTCGTCCGCAGCATCTGCATGGCGGAGACCGAGGTCGACGAAGCCCTCTCGGCGACCCACGGAACGCCCTTCACAGAGGACCGCATCACCGACTCCATCCGCGAGGTGAGTGCGCTGCGTGTCCCCTGGTGCGCCGTGCGTGGGCGTGCACTCACGGAAGCGGCGAAGTCGAGCCTCGGCGGGCTCTACACGGCCTCCGATGCTCGCCTCAAGCGGCTGCGCGAGGACAACGGCGCGCGCATTCCCACCGTGGCGGCTCCTGAGCCCACGGCGAGCGCGCTGGCGGGTGTTGTGGCAGCCCCTGCAACACCCTGGGCCGACACAGCGCGCGGCACGCGCTGGACGGGCTTCTGATGGTCGACCTCGCGTTCCGCTTCGATGGCGCCGACGCCGCGCTCGATGCACTCGACGCCGCGGTGGTCGACGCCATCGAGGCAGCCGTCGCGCGTGGCGCCGAGGTGGTGGCCTTCGCCGCGCGCGCCGAGCACCCGTACACCGACCGCACCGGGAACCTCACCGAGTCCATCGAGGCGCTCCCCGCGGTGCGCACGGCGGACGGTGCCGTGGGCGGTGTGGTGGCGGGTGCCAGCTACGCAGAGTTCGTCGAGCGCCGCCCGGAGTACGCCTTCCTCGGCCCCGCGGCGCGACGCTCCGAAGATCGCCTCGCGCATGAGCTCGACGACGCGCTCGAAGAGGCCGTCCGCCGAGGCGCGCGATGAGCTTCGCGACCGACGAAGAGGTCGAGGCCGCGCTCTTCGCGGCGCTCCTGCGGCTCAAGAAGAGCCCGCCCGTCACGGTGCCGACGACCGCCCCGGGGCCCTTCGTCCACGTCGAGCGCTACGGCGGCGAGGCGACGGCGGAGGGCGTCGACAGCGCCTTCCTCGGCAAGCTTCCGGCGGCGCTCCTGGCCTTCGAGTCGGCGGTTCCCGTCGGACAGGATGGCGCCTACGTCGACACGATCCTGCACGACGTGGAGACGGTGCAGCGCATCACCTGGCGCGTCTACGTCGGCGTGAGCGACGCGCGGGGCCACGCCGCGGGTGTGGTCGGCTTCGCGGGCCAGCCCGGCGTGCTCAAGCTCGCGCGGCTCGTCAAGGAGGCCCTCGTGGGGCTGCGCATCACCGGGCTCCACGGCGACGACGTCGTGCGCTTCGTCGACCAGAAGCCCTGGTCAATCCGCACCGGCGTGCACTTCCTCCACATCGTGCGGGTGAGCACGCTCGTCGCCCTGGGAGGCGCCGACGCTCCGACCCCCGCGGGCGCGCCGCTCGAACAGATGCGCGGCGAGCACGGGCCCCCCGACGACCTCTTCGACAAGTCCTCGATCGACTTCCCCTGACACGAGGCCACGAGACCATGGACAACGACAAGATCCGCGTGATCGCGGCGGAGGGCGCGCGCGTGCCCCACCGCGACGAGCTCGGGCGCCCCGAGCCCGGCCGCTACATCGGGCGCAACGCCCAGGGCGACCCCGAAGCCGAGGAGGTGCCCCGCAGTGCCAACGTGTTGCGCGCGCTCCGTCGCGGCGACCTCGTGGAGGCGCCGCCCGGCACCCGCGCCTCCACTCTCGACCCCGCCACCAACGCCCCGCCCTCGCAGGAGCCCTGAGCCATGGCCCTCTCGCCCTCGACGCGCACCCCGCAGGTGCGCGCCTCCATCGTCTTCGGCGCGTCGGGCTCGGCGCCTGCCGCCGCGGCGCAGAGCATCCTGCTCATCGGCTCGAAGATTGGCGAGGACATCGACGCCGACATCGCGACGAGCGGCTCGACCTCCACCACGATCACCACCACGGCGGGAACGGCGCCGCTCGATCGCGCGTCGCGCGTGATGTCTCCCGACGACGCCGCCGTGAAGGCCGGACGTGGTGCGGAGCTGCACCTCGCCGCGGTGGACACCTTCGCGCAGTACCGCAACGCCGAGGTGTGGATCGCTCCCGTCACGCCGGGCGTGAGCGCCGCCGCGGCCTCCGCGACGATCACGCCCACGGTGAGCTCCCTCGCCGGCTGCACCCTCCGCATCACCGTCGCGGGGCGCAGCGTCGACGTGGGCATCTCCGGCAGCGACACCGTGTCGATCATCGGGCGCAAGATCGCGGCGGCGATCAACAACCAGCCCGACTGGCCCGTCACCGCCGCCAACACCTGGTCGACCGGTGCCACGGTCGTCACCGCGAAGGTGCTCGGCCCGCGCGGCAACGCGATCACCCTCCGCGTGGCGATCCTCACCGCGACGGACACCGTGGAGGGTGCCTCGCCGAGCGCTGCGGTCACCGCGAGCGGGCTCACCCTCACGCCCTCGGGGGGCGCCACCGACGGGGGCGTCTACCGCCTCGCGGGCGGCACCGTCGACGACAACGTCACGGCGCTCCTCACGGCCATCGCCACGCAGAAGTTCGACCGCATCTGCTTCGCGGGCTACCGCGTGAGCGGCTCGGCCAGCGCCAACCTCGCGCGCATCGCCGCGCAGGTCGACACGCAGTCGGACGCGTCGATGTTCGACGAGCAGGTGGTGTTCGGCTCCATCGAGACGCCGGGCAACGCGAACACGCTCTCGCAGGGGCTCAACCGCGAGCGCTGCATGTGGGTGTGCGACCCGGGTTCGGACGACCTGCCGCTCTCGATCGCCGGGCAGGTGGCCGCCGCGCGCCTCTTCGGCGACGCCATCGCCGGCGGCTCCGTCGACGGCGAGGCCACGAGCCCCGCCACCAACCTCAACGGACTCGAACTCGCCTCGCTGCGGGCCCCGCTCGATCCTGGCGACCTCATGGACGGGAGCGAGATCGAGGACGCCCTCGGCCACGGCGTGTCGCCGCTCATGGCCTCGCCCTCGCGCCCTGGTGGGATGGCGCTCGTCGCGTCCATCACGACGAAGAGCATGCGCGAAGGCGTGCCCTTCTTCGGCACCTACAAGACGAAGGAGGTCACCGTCGCCGACGCCGTGCGTGCGTATGTCGTCGAGGCCCTCCGCACCACCTACCGGAGCTTCAACCTCGTCGCCGACCCGCCCGACGGGACGCCCGTGCTGATCCCGAAGACCACGTGGCCCGCGCAGATCCGCGAGCGCATCTACGGGCTGCTCAAGGATCTCGAGAAGCGGGGGTGGCTCACGGAGGTCCGCCGCGGCGAGATCGCGGTCACGATCAACGCCTCCAACGCCCGCCGCGTGGACTTCTCCTTCCCCATGCGCGCGCCCTCGGACTTCGACATCGCCGACGGAACCCTCTACCAGCGCCAGCCCGGCGCGTGAGGCCAGACCCATGACTCAACCGCTGGATGGGACGTACGTCTCGAAGGGCTACGCCGAGCTCAACGGCCAGACGCTCTTCACCTCGCAGGCCATCGGCCTGACCCAGAACACCAACTCCGACGACGTCGACCCGATCCTCGACGAGGCGGGCGGCTTCGCGCAGGGGACGGTGAAGTACGAACTCAAGATCGAGGGGCCGGTGCCCTCGCGCGGCTTCGAGATCGACTGGTTCGCAGTGGCCTCGCAGGGTCGGCTGCACCAGCTCCGCTTCGTGCTGCTGAACCCCAACGGCGGGCCGCCGGTGTTCTCGAAGCTGCTCAAGGGCGTGTTCCGCGACCCCGCCGTCAACGTGAAGGCCAACTCCGCTGCGGCCGTCAACGTCACCTTCCACGGCCGCGAAGTCGCCGAGGTTGTGGCGTGATGGACGGCATCAAGGACGTCCGCTCGCCGCTGGCCAGGGCCCTCGGCGGGCGCGTCGCGTGGAAGCGCGTCGAGGCGCCGAAGGGGCGCCTCGCGGGCCTGCCCATCGCGGTGCGTTCGCTGCCCTACGAGCGCATCCAGACCGCGGTGCGGGCGGCGACGGCCTACCTCACCGAGAAGTGCGGCTGGAAGGAGGAGCACCTCTACACGGAGCTCGGCGAGGCGCAGCTCGACATCGAGGCGCAGGTGCAGACGCTGGCGCTCGCGCTCGTGGTGCCGCCCGACCGTGGAGCCGAGCTCTCCGAGGGCACGGTGGCGACGCTCGCGAGCAGCGCCGACGACCTGCGGGCGCTCCTGGAGCCCGACGAGATCGGCTTCCTCTACCGGCAGTTCGTCGACTTCCAGAACGAGCGCAGCCCGCTGACCCGCGCGAAGAGCGCGGAGGAGGTGGAGGCGTTCATCGACGCGCTGGGAAAAGGGACGACCCCGCTCTCCTCGTTGAGTACCTGCGAGGGCGATACGCTGCTGCACATCGCGCTCGCCATGGCAGCTCGGTTGAGGAGGCCGACGAGTCCACCCTCCTCGCCTACGTCGCCGTCGAACGCGCCGGACGCTGGCTCGCCCCCGCCCTCGGACTCGAAGAGCCCGCCGACGACGATCGAGACGGACTCGCCGTACTGACCGCGCTCCTGACGGTGCTCCTGCGCGGGCGCCGCTGACCACGAACCTCCCCACGGCACACCCCCATGTCCAGCGTGGTGCTCACGATCCTCGGCGACGCGCGTGGTGCTCGACGCGCCATCGCCGAGACGCGCGCCGAGGCAGGCCGCGCCATCGACGCCACCACCGGCGCCGCGCGCCGTGGGTCCGCCGAGCGCCGTCGCCTGGAGGCCGAGGAGATCACCGACGCCCGCCGACAGCTCCGGGCGATGCACGACGCGCGCGTCCGGGCTGCGCGCGACGAACTTCGCGAGCGCCAGCGCGCCGCGAGGGACCGCCAGCGGGAGGAGCGCGCCGCGCTGCGCCAG
>CAZHGG010000460.1:0-5558 GCA_964531755.1 uncultured Polyangiaceae bacterium | reverse complement strand
TCGGCGCTGGCGACGGAGGCCTCCTCGGCCGGGGCGGGCTCGATCGACGTGAAGGAGATGGCCGGGAGGCCCGAGGCGCTCGACGCGGACGGCGTGGCGCTGGGCCGCGGCTGCAACGCCTCGGCGTCCGGCCCCGTGCTGAGCCCGGCCGCCGTGTCGTGCTCACCGCGCACGGCGCGGCGGGCGAGGATGCCGAGGATCAGCACGACCGCGATGGTGCCCACGAGCCAGAGGGCGACGCGCGGCCCGGCGATCCGCGGGGGCGCGTTCTCCTCGGCCGCGCGACGGCGCGAGGGAACGGTCTCGCTGTCGTCGCGGCTGGCCTCGGCGACGGCCGGCGCGCGGCGCTTGGAGCGCGGCGGCGGCTCCCGCTCCCGATCTTCGTCTGCGACGACGACCTTGGGCTCGAGCTTCACGCTGCGTCGCGAGGGCGGCGGGCGCGCCTTCGACTCCTGCCGACTCGAGACGGGGGCGGAGGTCGGCGTCGGGTCGAAGGCGAGCTCCTCGATGCTCACCTCGAACGGCGGCGACGGGTCGGGCGTCGAGGGGACCTCCGGCTGCGTCTCCGGCCCGGACCCCTGCGCGGCGGAGGGCGAGACGTCGATCGGGATGGCGATCAGCACCGCCGGCGGGGGCGGGAATTTGGGGCTGACGTCCGGCACCACCTGGGTCTCATCCGACGGGTCGACCGCGGTCGCGTCCGCGATGCGGCGCAGCTCGGTCATCACCGAGTCGGTGAGGGCCGGTTGGGAGCTCGCGGCCACGGGCGGCGGCGGGGCCTTCGTCGCCTCGAGGATGTCTGCGAGCTCGATCCGTGGAGCCGTGCGCGAGAGCGGGGCCTTCGCCGCGGCGGGGGATGTCGCCGGCGGGGGCCCGGCGGGGAGCGTGGCCTTCAGGCTGGCCAGCCCCAAGGGCGCCGGCGCGTTGGGCCTGGCGGGCTCCGCGGCCTTCACCGGCTTCGCGGGCTCCGCGGCCTTCACCGGCTTCGCGGGCTCCGCGGCCTTCACCGGCTTCGCGGGCTCCGCGGCCTTCACGGGCTCCGCGGCCTTCACCACGTCCGCCGCCTTCACCGGCTTCGTGGGCTCCACGGCCCTGAGCGGCTTCGCGGGCTCCGCGGCCTTCCCCTGCGCCGCGGCCTTCGCGGGCTCCGGCGCCTTGGCGGTCACCACCTCCGCCGCCTTCGCCGCCTCGACAGGCTTGACGGCCTCCACCTTCACGGCCTCCGCCACCTTCACGGCTTCGGCCTTCACCGCGTCCGCCGCCTTCACGGCCTCTGCCCTCGCGGGCTCGGCCGGCTTCACGGGCTTGACGGGCTCGGCGGGCTTCTCCGGCTCGTGGGCCACGGGCGCGTTGAGCTCCTTGGCCGCGGGCGCGGTCGCTGCTCGGGAGGCCGCCTCGGCCGCGCGGAGCGCTGCGGAGGGCTGCGTCACCGCCTCGGCGACGTCCGAGGGCGCCGTGATCGGCGAGAACGGAGCGCGCGTCGGCGGCTTCGGCGGCGGGTCGGGCGCGCGGTCGACGCCCGCCACAGCGACCGCGAGCTTGGCGAGGTCGGCGAGCTTGGAGGGCACCGTCGGGCGCGCGTTCGCCTTCGTCGGCTCATAAGCACGCGGTGTTACTACAGTTTCCGGCTCGACCGAGGACGGCACGGAGGGCTCGTTGGCCTCGAGGGGGATGGCCGCGGCGAGCCCGCGGAGGGTCTCCGGGTCGTGGATGGGCACGCCCGGGACGAAGGGCTCGAGCGCCCGCGCGTCCCTCGCGCTGATGAGCAGCCCCTCAAAGAAGAGCTTCGAGATCGTGGAGAGAGTGGAGAGGTCCTCGAAAGGCGACTCCTCGACGACCTCGAGGGTCGAGCGCCGCCCGTCGACGAGCCGGAGGATGCCGTTGACCTCGTCGGGGATCTCGCCGATGCGCCGCGCGAGCTCCGCGTGGTCGACCGCCAGCGCCTGCTCGAGGGGTGGGAGCTGCTCGGTCATGCGGCTCCACTCGTCGAGCCGCCGCATGCCCTCCATGAGCACGCCCTGCGTGGAGGCCTCGATCACCTCCGCGCGGGTGACCGGCTCGAAGCTCACCTCGAAGGTGGCCTCGTTCCAGGTGAGCGCGCGGTAGATGGCCTCCTCCCCCGAGAGTGGGCCGAGCTCGGCGTCGAGCACCTTCCCGTCCCGGAAGTAGATCGACGCGTGCCGCACCCCGCTCTTCAGGTTCACGACGCCGGTCTTGCGAGACACCTCGAAGGTCTGGAGGAGATCGACGACCGCCATGTCCTCGATCGACCCGGAGAAATGCGTGCGCGCGGCGTGCTGAGGCCGGGACATGCTCTCCTTGTCGCGGCGCGCCAGGAGCAGCTGCACGCGCGCGAGCAGCTCGCGCACGAAGATGGGCTTCGTGAGGTAGTCCTCGACGCCGAGCTCGAGGCCGCGGATCTTGTCCTCCACGGAGCGCTGGCTCGTGAGGAAGACGACGGGGATCCGCGCCCACTCCGCGCGCTCCTTCAGGCGGCGCACGAGCGCGTACCCGTCGAGCTTCGGGAGCTTCGTGTCCGAGAGCACGAGGTCGGGCGGGACGCTCTCGACGCAGCGGAGCGCCTCCTCTCCGTCGGTCGCGACGGTGACGTTGTAGCCCGCCTTGCGGAGGCTCACCTCGAGCACGCGCAGACTGCGCATGTCGGCGTCGACGAGGAGGAGCTGTTCCTTGGCCATCTCGCAGCGTAGGATGCGGACCGCGGCGCGCGCGGTCAAGCAACGCGCGACGGGGGCCAGCGGAAGAGGCTCGGCCCGACCGGGCCGCCCCGGCGAGCCGCTTCACGAAGCACTTGCGGAAGCGCGCCCTCGCCCCGGCGCGCTCCCGCTCCGCGGCGCGCGGCTACGCGGTCTTGGTGCCGCAGTTCGCGCAGAACTTCGCGCCGGCGGTGAGCATCGTGCCGCACCCGGTGCAGTTCTTGGGCGCCTGAGGGAGCCCGGTGCCGCAGTTCGAGCAGAACTTGCCGGCGCCCTGCTTGAAGCTGCACGCGCCGCAGGTGACCAGCACGCCGCCGGGGCTGACCGACGCCGGCGGAGGCGGCGGCGCGCCCATCACGCCCATGCCGGGCTGCATGGGCATGCCCTGCTGGAAGCCGCCGACCATCATGTTCCCCATGCCCATGCCGACGGCCATGCCGGCGCCCGCGCCCGCGAGGCCGTCGCCCATGCCGTGCTGCGCCATGCCCTGGCCCGCGCCGATCATGGCCTGGCCCGCGGCGTACGCGCCGAAGTTTCCGCCAGCGAGCTGGTTGACGTAGCGGGCGTCCTGGCCGAATTTCTGGTCGAGCGCGAACTGGTTCGCCTGGGCGTCCGCCGCAGCGCCGGCGATGGCGATCTGCTTCTTGCGCACCTCGCGCTGCGCGTCGGCGAGCTCCTTGACGGCCTGGCGGAGCTCCACCATGTGCTCTTCAGGGATGTTGGGGTCGATCTTCCCCATCTCCGTGATGCGAATGCCGATGTCGTTCAGGGCAGGCGCCCGGGCGACGAAGGCCTGCGCCAGGCGCTCCTTGTTGTTGATGACCGAGAGGATGCTCTTCTGCTCGGCCTCGGCCAGCTCGCAGAGGACCGTGCCCACCGAGTTGATGAACTTGCCCTTGACCCACTGGAGGATCTGGTCGTTGTCGCCCGCGGCGGCCTGGCCCGAGTAGCCCACGATGAAGCGCACCGGGTCGGTGACGACCACGGAGAATTCACCGAAGATGCGGATGGGCACCTGAAGGCCGGTGCCGGGGTCGACGATCTCGCCCGCGGGCCCGCCGAAGGGGATGCTGCGGACCGGCGTGGTCTTCACGAAGAAGATCTCGCTGATGAACACGTTGCCGCCCGTGAACTGGTTCACGATGCTGCCCAAGAACGGGATGTTCTGGGTGTGCATGGTGTGGCGCCCAGGCGGGAGCACGCCGACGACCCGCCCGTCCTTGAAGAAGACCGCGCACTCGTCGCTGTCGACGGTGAGCTGCGAGTACATCGGGAAGTTCTGATCGGGATGCTTGTAGACGATGAGGTGCTTTTGGTTGTCGGCGCGCGCGATCATCATCGCGCTCACGTTCTTTTGGACGAAGTCGAACACTCCCATCGTTTCTGCCTCCGAAGCGGCGGCGAGCGTGCCGCCGGTCGGACCAGAATAAGACCCTCTCCCCAGCGACGCCAGACGGAAGCGACATCGACCCGCGCCCGGGCACCCTTTCGCCCCTCCCCCCCTCGAGCCCCCGAAAAGCGCGGGAGTCGCGGCGTCTCTCGGGCCCTTCACGAGGGCGAATGGCGCGCGCCCGCTTCTGCTAGTCTGTGGGTGTGATTGAGCCCGTCGACATCTCCACACTTCCCGGCCCCGCGCAGAAGATCCTCGACCCTGCGGGGCCCGCGCCGCTCAAGCAGATGGCGGCGAAGGGCGTCGTGCCCGGCTTGCGGCCCGGCGAGATCGTCACCGTCATCGCCCTGCTCGCGCAAGGCGACGGCCCCACGGCGGCCACGGCCACCGAGACCCTGGGAAAGCTGCCGAAGCCGCTCATCACCGGCGCGCTGGCAGGCGATCTGCACCCGTGGGTGCTCGATCGCCTCACCCTCACCTACGCGAGCGACTTCAACTTCATCGGCCAGTTCCTGCAGCACCGCTCGCTCGCGAACGAAACGGTGGCGGAGCTGGCCGCCATCGCGAGCGAGGGTGTGGCCGAGCTCATCGCCACGAACGAAGAGCGCCTCCTCGCGAACCCGACGATCATCGAGAAGCTCTACCTCAACAAGTCGACGCGCATGTCGACGGCCGATCGCATCATCGAGCTCGCGGTCCGCAACAAGATCGACCTGCCGGGCATCCCCGCGTTCCGCGAGGCTGCGGCAGCCATCGCGAAGGAGCTCGTGGCCGAGGCGACGGAGGAGCGCACCTTCGACGACGACCAGTTCGACGAGCTCCACAACCTGGCGGCCGCCACCCAGCTCGCCCCCGACGAGGACACGCACGTCGTCGACGAGGCCGGGAAGGAGCAGGTCACGCAGAAGGCGAAGGCGCTGAACGGCATCTGGGCCGAGATGCGCCCGCCGGGGAAGATCCGCCTGCTGCAGCTCGGGGTCGACTCCTTCAAGCGCGACAACCCCGACTTCGAGGGCACGCTCGACGCGGCGGCGGTGCGGATGCTCGGCGTCCGCGACCCGAACCCGCTCGTCGCGGTGGCCGCCGTCAAGTCCCCCAGCATCACGGAGAGCGAAATCCAGCGCATCGCGGGCATGCGGAACGTGTCGGAGGACGTGCTCCGCATCATCGCGATGAACCGCGACTACACGCGCTCGTACGCCATCAAGCACGCGCTCGTCGCGAACCCGCGCACCCCCTTCGCGTTCGCGTCGCAGTGGGTCACGCACCTGCGCGAGAGCGACCTGCGGAGCCTCGCCAAGAGCAAAGACGTCGCCGGCGCCGTCGCGAACGCGGCCAAGAATCAGCTCCAGCGGAAGGGAAAGCACTAGCCGAGGTCGCCCGGGCGCCCCCCCCCACCCCACGGCCCCCGCGCCCGCCGGACCCGCCGGCGGCGCCCCCCTGGGCGGCGCGGC